>CAZPAA010000129.1:0-4243 GCA_964584425.1 uncultured Gammaproteobacteria bacterium
GCCTGCATTTGGACGCAACATGTTGCGTCCCTACGAAGGTTTTGCGTAAGTCCTAGGAGTATTATCGATGGCCTCTGGAATATGGATCCCCGCCTGCTGCGGGGATGATGGGGCTCGCGGGGATCTTAAGCTTCTGGCATGGGAGGTGCGATTAGCGGTTGTCCTGGGTAGCCTTTTACCTCGCCAAAACGTTTATGCTCATTCCAGGCCTCTATCGCTTCAAGTAACTCTGCTTTGGTACGGCCGACAAAATTCCACCAAATTAAGATCTCTTCTTTAAATGGCTCCCCGCCCACAATGAGTGCCCTAGCGCCTTTTTTCATTTTGATCGCTAATGCATCACGGCCAGCGCCTAAATAAATCATTGAGTGCAGGTTAACGGTTTCACCTTCAATCTCAAGATCGTCAATTAAAGGCAAAATCCCATATTCAAATGGCTTCTGCAGGGGTAATACTGTTTCGGTATCCTGCTGTGCATACAATTCAAGACCAACTAAAGGTGAATAAGTTTTTGAAGGTGACTTTGCACCTAAAAATTCCCCGGCAATAATATGCACAAATAAATTTTGGTGCAACACATAAGGCACGCTCACATAATGCGCAAAATCAGGCTTTATAAAACGATCATTTCCCGGCAGCGCAATCCAGAGTTGCACGCCGTGTAACATTGTATCGGGTAATGATTCTTCTGAGTGGGAAATCCCCTCGCCCGCGGTCATTAAATTGACCTGCCCGGGTTTAATCACTTGCTTTGATCCAAGACTATCACGATGCAATATTTCACCGTGCAAAGTCCAAGTCAGTGTTTGCAAGCCCATATGTGGATGCGGCGCAATACTGAGCCCCGATTCTTTTAAATTCAGCGGACCGAAATGATCTAAAAAACACCAGGCACCGATCATGCGGCGTTCCGGATGCGGCAGCGCGCGGTGAATGGTCAACCCTTCACCGATATGTGCTTCGCGTGTGATGATTTTTTGCAAGATAGGCTTGCTGGAGGCTAGAGGACAATCATGGGAATCGGATAGTTGTGGTTTTGTCAGCTCGCTCATTTTGTTATTCCTTTAAAAGGTGGGGTTAATCCGCCTCATCCCCTCATCCCCTCATCCGCCCTTCGGGCACCTTCTCCCGGGGGGAGAAGGATCTCTTTCGTTATTCCCGGTGGTTAACTATAGAGATCCTTCTCCCCCCGGGAGAAGGTGCCCGAAGGGCGGATGAGGCGGATGAGGGGATCCATAAAAACTCTAATTATGGCACAAACCACCTATCCTAGATGGTTAAAGCAGAATTACTCAGTTGAGCTATTTTTTCATTGGCTTTACCCAACAAGGTAACCGAGCAATGAAGATGTGCAGCCGCTTGCTGATAATATTCACACGCATTTTTTTTATCCGCTAATTTTTCATAACAAGAAGCAATATTATATAAGCACGTGGCTTTTTCAGCTGTATCCGGCACATGGGGCAGTTGGCCTAAAAATATCGTTAATGCCAAACGATGATAACCATCTTTATAATGACGCACCGCCAGTTGCGATAAATTAGGCAAATGTGCGGTGAGTTTTTGCAATAACCGTTCTAACTTTTCATAATCTTTTTCTATGGGTTGTTTTATGGTTTCTGCAATCAGAATACTAAACACGGCTGCATCAATTGCTTCACTCAGCTGATCATTCTCACGATAAAATGCGGCCAATATATTATAGGTTTTTGCATTTTCAATTGAATAAAAAGATTTGGTTTGAATATATTCTTGTTGTGCTAATAACGCATATTCTATGGCGTTGGCATATTTTTTTACCCTGTTAAATTCAATAGCTTTTTCATAATGTGTGCGCGCTTTTTTTGCAATTTCCCGCTCATTGTCCGTTAAAATATATTTTACATCCGTGCCTGCTAAAATTTTTCCAGAAAGGTCAAAATACAATGGTTTTATCTTCATCGATTGCCACATGCGAATTCCATAACAAAAACCTAATTGACTGTAAGCAGGAATGTCACAGGTCGCCACAATCACCGATAAAACGGTTCCCCTGTAACGCAGGCGTTTAGTATTGAGATTAGCTCGTGCAATATTGTTCTTTGCTTCAGCGCTTAATTCTAAAGTTTGCATATCATCTTGTTCTTGTGAACCTTGAAACATGCTGGCTGAAAATTGCTGAATGTCTATTTTTTTTATTTTTAGCATTTCATTCAAAGTGGCTAAGGGGATCCCCATTTTATCTGCGGTAGCTTGAGGCAAATTTTGCGCCATTTCGTCCACACTTTTTTGATAATCAAAAGGTAGATGCTGAAACAACCGTGAAATACCGCCCGATGCTTTAGCACTAATAACGGCAAGATGATTGAAGTTTGCATTTTTAGGACTGCCCAGTGGAACCGCATAATTATCCTGAGCCGTAAGCTTATTAACAACGCCAGAATAAAATCCAATCACTGCACCATTTTTAATCGCTTTACGCGTAAACACCCCATGTCCCGTCGGCATTGCCATGCGACAGACCACCAGCCCATCTAAAGGCTGCTTAATGCGATCTTCAATGGCTGCAATTTTTGGGCAATCCTGAGGGTGGGAAATATCGCTATCTTGAAGATATTCATTAATATTGATCCCTACCTCGTGATAAATGGACTCATCATATTCAAAGCCTAATTTTTCGCCTAACGCAGCTGGGGTTAATTGTGTGACCTTGCTATCTGGGGTTAATGGGGATTCACTATATTCAATTTGAGTTCTACTGATAATCTCAACGATTTTGGTTGTAGGCATGATGGGCTCCAGCTAAAAAGTTAGCTGATTATATCATATGCTTATTTAAAAAGAAATATGTTACTATTTGGCTTTCTTAATCGCATACATGACGATAGGACTACTCATGTCGTATATCTTACCCGTTAATATTTTCTTCCAAGAACAAAAAACGACGGTTAAAGAACAGTTGGATCGTATTTTCCAAAATAACCCTAGTCTTTCAGGTTTTTGGGGGGGATTTAATTGGCAGTATAAAAAAACACAGTTGCTAGCCGCTGCACCCGATACGGTTAGCAATACGCCCATTATTCTCTATATCATCGCAGAAAAAATCAAAAAAACCGCAGGAGAACAAGCTCGACCTTATGGTGAAATCATTATATCTTTAGGAAATATCTGGGGAGAAATTGAGCGTCGCCTTGAAAATACCATTGCCGATCCTGCCATATTGTATGGAACGGATTTATTTCAAGATATTTTTAATCGTGCTTATCCATATTCTGCTGATACTGATACGACAAAACGTTTATTTTCTGATAAACCAACCTATTCGCAAGAGATGGAAGCACTATTCGCATCGATTGAAACTTATTCGACTCGCATTCCACATTTATATCTTAAATTTAAGCAGGAACAAGAAACTGATTTACTGCTCTCGTTTAATGATTATTTAAATCGCCGTGGATTTAATAAATTAAATGCACTCGAGACGATAAACGCAAATGAAAAGTGGACGCCTGATCCCACTATTTTTAATCACGCACCTGATTCAAAATTTAAATTTTTTTCACCGCGCACCTGGGGAAACACATTACGCAATTTTTGGGCTGATTATAAAACGCCGTCTCAACACCCTTCTCACTTTAATACCGATATGGAATACACTTATCAATTAATGGCGCTAAATGGACATGAAAAATTACTTGCTTGTGTTAACAACGTCGCAGGCAACCGCTTCCTTGAGCAAGAAAAATTATTATGGTGTTATACTAATGCAGCTTTACTCAACGAAGACAATGATATCAGCGCCATTGCACTGACTTGTATTGCTTTATACACATTCGATGAAAAAGCGAGTCTGATTTCAAAAGCGTTTGTGAATGCATTTCATGATAAAACGCTTTCTTTATTAAAACAAATTGTTATGCCTGATTATATTTCACCTCCAAGTTTAATAACCGCGTTAAGCGAAATGAATCAAGATGAGCGCTCGGATTGGATGGAAGGATTATTGTTACTACACAATATGGAAAATGAGAAACTTGGTCATATCACGCATAAACAAGCGCTTGCCGAATTAAAAGAACTTGCCTTTTCAGACCCTTTAAAATTTAGTGATGCCTACGGCGGTGCAGAAGATAGCTACAGAGAGCGGTTTCTTTATCTATTAGCAACAGGTCATGCCGAAACAATAAAAAAGAAAGCCTACGCCGATGAAATTATTGTCTTGATGAAACTAAATACAAAAACTGGCGTCAACGCCCCCATCAAA
>CAZPAA010000129.1:4253-6162 GCA_964584425.1 uncultured Gammaproteobacteria bacterium
TTGAACAACCGAGCTGGTGTTATAACCATCCCTTTGGTACATTTTTTACCATAGCCGTGACTGTAGTCCTGATATTTTTCCCAGTAATTGCCTTACTGGAATTTACAGGTATCGCCAAAGCGTTAACCAATTTCTTTGGTCCGATTGGTGGTGCCATCGCCTCACACACGAGCGCTTCTTTTCTCAAAAAAATATTTTTTATGCCGATCGATCACTTGATTCATAATGTGGATATTAAAGATTTATCAGATAGTATGGGATTATTGGTGCAGCAACCGCTTGTACAAGCCAATAGCGTTGCCAATCTCGATGGGCTTAGAACAGTTAATTTTGGGAATAATTCAACCGACAACCCAGTAACCAATGTCGTCGCAGCAGCCAATCAAGACGGATGGAATTTAATCCAAGAAGATCTCCCGCAAGGCACGGGGAGTTTAGTTGTACCACAATTGAAGAACGAACGGTCGTCACTTATTGACAACAAAGATAAACAAACTTCGTCGAGATTTTCTCGACTTTTTTCTTGTTTTCCTTCGTGTTTTGGGAGATAAGCGGGGCTCCGTAGCTTCTCAATAAGTCCGGGAGAAATTTGTGCTCCCCAAAATCCCCCCGCCGAAGACGTCGGCCCCCTTTATGAAAGGGGGTTATTTATTCGATAACTACGAAGTAAAATCGCCCCCTTTTGAAAGGGGGCCGACGTCTTCGGCGGGGGGATTTAATAGCTTGAAGTTCCCCGGGGTTATTGAGAAATTACGAGGCTTCTCATCCCTAACCATTTTCAGGCAGATTTACTGCAAGCTACAACAAGAATTATTTTTTGTGCTTCTACCGTTATTGTTACTATTATCACCTAGCAACGGAGTTTTAACGTTTGATGAACCGTTAGGGCTTGATAAATGTTTGCTGTTTGATACATTACCGTTCGTTGTAAAACTTCTTGGTGATGATCCCGTTCCAATTTTCAAATCCATCTTGTGAGTTAAGAAATGCACGCCTCTTTCCCTTGCCTTTCTCGTAAATTCGTCGCCAAGGTGTTCACATTTATAAACGTTGCTGCAGCAATCCCCTAACACTTTGACCTTAGCAGGATCGATGCCTGTTTTCGGAGCAATTAAATCCATGGTACTTGCTGCAACACAGTGAGATAAGGCTTGACCCGCTACGATAATTCTATTGTATTTATCAAGCTCTTTGATAAGCGCTGTATTCAGCTCAGTTCCACTATCACCTTCTTGAGGTACTTCAGCCTTTAATGCAGAAAATTGCTCAGTATGTGTATTTGAGCCTTTCTTGACATAAATCACTTTTTTACTAGTCTGTTTTTCCCATGCGGCTAAGGCTTGCTTCAAATTGTCAGGAAGGTCCGCCCCCGGTGTGTCTTGAATACAATGTTCAGGCCAGATGGTATGCGTGTATTTTTTACCTGCTTCTAACTGTTGAACATATTGAAGGCTATGTGCTTGATAAGCAGGATTTTTTGCTTTCCACTTTCCGCTTTCAACATCTGCTGCAGAAATATTTGTAAAAGGGGCTGGAGGATTACCATCAGCATCCACCCACCAACTAGCATGAGCGATATGTTCTTTTTGATGCCAATCTTGGGTGATATAAATTGCATCTAGTTGATCGGCATTGGTCTTAATAAATTCAATGGTTCTTTGCGTATCTTCAACAGCGCCCTTGACTGACAATGTCCCTTTGGGATCAATAAAATCATATTGTGGATCGATTAATAGTAATGCGGTAGTCATTTTCATCCCCTTTCAATAGAAAGAAGGAAAATTAACATATCTCTAGAAGATAGGCAATATATCTAACATGTGTCAGATATTTAAGAATTGAATAATTATAGGAAAAACCTTCGTAGGGACGCAACATGTTGCGTCCAAATGCAGGCAAGATCCCTTAT
>CAZPAA010000130.1:0-6099 GCA_964584425.1 uncultured Gammaproteobacteria bacterium
TGTGAGCTCAGATCTTGCGCGCTGCAAGCAAATTGTGAATGCGCAAAAACATTTTCAAACAGATATGATTGCCAATGCATTGCCTAATTATTCTTTTTATATTCCAAATGTGATGAATAACGGACACAATACAGACATTGAAGGCGCCGAGAAATGGCTTAAAGAATATTTGTACCCCATCATGCAAAGCGATGCGGCAAAAAAAGATAATGTGTTATTTATTCTCACGTTTGATGAAGGTACAAAAAATCCTGTCGACCCGCGTTATGTTGATAATAAAGTTTATACTGCATTTTATGGCCCGATGATGAATAATCAAGTGGTGAGTGATCGCTACGATTTTTACAGCCTCATTCGTTTGCTAGAAGAAACATGGCAGCTTGGCACACTTAACCAAAACGATCAAATGGCAAAAACAATACCGCCTTTGATCTGGAAAACTCAGAAGTAACAGATCTATCGATCCCCCTTTGAAAAAGGGGGTGCCCCTTGGGCGGGGGATTTGAGATGTCTGATTATACACAAAGATCTTTAAATCCCCCCTACCCCCCTTTTCCAAAGGGGGACTCACTCGCTCACTTCAGCGTAAGCTTCTTTGCCACAACTTCCGCGCCGTTTTGCTCATTCGCGGCGGCTGACGCGCTAATAATTGCATCCACGGTTTCTAATACATTCATACCCCCATTTTCATGATGAAACTCAGTGCTATTAAATTCCGGCATAAACACATGACCTAATTCTTTAATCGCAGGGAATTGCGTGATTAAAAAATTAAAATCACCGGCCATCACAAAATGCGATGCACATTCTTTTTGCTGCGCTGCGATCAAATTAATCATTTGCGCCATCTTCCCAGGATATTTTTTGGTAAACTCAAACGGGAAATGTAAATTAATCACACGCCTTTCTTCTTTTTGAAAAGTGGTCAGCGCAAAACATTGCACGCGATCTTTCAGCAAATTAACATCCATCGGCGATTGAAAAGACGCATCCCAAGTTCTTGCATGATATTGATAGCGCTTCGTATTAACCAATGTCACCAACCCCCAATCGGTAAACACATTTCTATCTTGCAATGACTCTGCAAATCTTCTTAAATTTTCATACGAAAGAGCGCTATCAATAAACACGCGCATGTCTTCTGGCCGTATTGGCGCCTCTTGCAAACAAATGATTTGAATATTCGGATTGGTTGAACACAAAAAAGACAACATAAACGCGACTTTTCTAAGGCGCTCATGATATTGCTCCTGGGTTTCAGTTAATTCAAAGGCGTTGTTATAACGCTGCCCAGTGCATTTGCAATGCATCATGATATTCCAGCTCAGCACATCGTTATCAATCACCGGCTGGTGATCTGAAATGCGCTCTCGTCGAATTTGCTTTTGATTTACGTTGAAAAAATTAAATGGGTACATGTCAATCTCCTTTTTTTTGATTGTGGTGGAGAATGAAAGATTAATAAAATTGATTGTTTTTATGAAATTGATAGTTTTTGACTATAAAAAAACCCCGCAGTTGCGGGGTTAAAATGACGCCTTCGAAGGCTACCTCGAAGTCTTTAAAGATTGAATTTGAAAACCACGCTTGGCGGCATGACATAAGCCCTAGGTGGTGGTGGCGCATAGACGATTACTTTTTTCGGAGGGTAGGCATAATAATAACCCCCATGTTTGTGGTGATGGTGGTGGTGATGATGATGTGAATGGTGGCTCTTTTTATGAGAGTGATGATGGTCATCCCCTGCTAGCGCAGCGAAAGACAGCTGAGAAAACATGAACAGCACAATCAACATCAATGTATTTTTAAACAGCTTCATTCTAGGTTCCTTTTGGTTAAATGGTTAAAACATCATGAACACAGGATTAATGGTAAATCCTGCGGCTGCATTAGACAATCCAACTTAAACGGAAATGCTTGGCTAATTGTAACAAGCAGAATGTTTGTCACAATTAGCCATATTTAGAAGAGGTTAAATCCAATCATTGATCGCAAGGCCAATGCCCACGGAATTGGTATGGTGGTTGTATTCAATCAGGCTTTGCCCATAGCCGGTAAACCCTTGCACATAAGCGCTCAGATTATCCGTGAGCGGGTAACTCCAGGTGGCTTCAAACGCAGCATGATTAGGGCGCTCTAAGTTTCTAGCTGAAATGGTAAACACGCTATCATCCAGTTTATAGCCCACTAAAATGCGTTCATGCCCTAAAAAATCCGCAATGTCTGGATTATAAATATCAGCCGATTGCGCTTTGAAAATCAGCGCCCATACCCGCAGCGCAAATAGCCAATTGCCTTCGGAGGCCGCAATATCGATATACGCCCTATTCCAGCTGCGTTCTTCATTGCCGCCGCGGCCATTGGATTGGTGATTCAAACCATAGCTAATCATCCAATTCGGATGGGGATGCGTGGTTAAAAATATTTCAGGCTCATAATTCGTCTCGCGAAACCATGCAGATTCTGTGTAGAGTTGCCAATAAACCAACTGGGTGTAAGCGGCCTGCAAAGTGTAATCTGAACCCAAAATATCAATATCTTCCCAAAGCGGCATACGTAGGCTTAATTGCCCTTTAAATTCAGTGTGCATTAATGATTGATTATCGGGAATATCGCCCTCGTAGACTTCATAATCAGGCGAGCCGGTGTAATAAAATGGCAAAATATAATTCGGTCTGTAGGTGTAAAGCAAAAACCGATTCGCTTCACCCTCTTCTTCCAGCGCAAAACGTTCTTGCAAAACGGAAGTTTCACTGGGGGTTAACTTATCTAAAAATTTTGCAAATCCAGTGTATTCTTCTGGTTCGTCTTCCACATCATCAACGCCATCTTCATCCGGATGGGTGGTTTCATAGGCAGTATTGTCATTGCGAATAATATTTTGCTCGGCGAACGCAGCGGCGCTTAATACAGAACACAGTAGTAAAAATAGATACTTAGAGTACATGCTCACCTCTTTTTGATCGATAGCACGCACGATAACATAAAAGTGTCGCTTAAAAAATGATTAATTAATTATTAATTTTTTATATTGCTAACTTTTTATGAGGACTTACCAAAACCATTTGTAGGGACGCAACATGTTGCGTCCCAGAAATGGCGAGAGTCACGCATCTGTGATTTTACCAACACTTGGACGCAACATGTTGCGTCCCTACAAATGGTTTTGCATAAGTCCTATTTATATAAAAAAGGGTCAGACATGAGCTGGCTGACCCTTTGGTTTCTGGCGGGATTATCTTACTTTGAGGGTTTCATCAGCAGTTTGTTTTTGAGCGGGGCTCAAGGTTTTGTACAGCTTTTCAAAAGCATTACGCTGATCTTCAAGCGTTTGGATTTTCAATTCTTCAAAATGGATTTGCTGATTGAAACGCTCCGTAGCGGTATTAGCATATTGCTTAGGTTGCTTGGCTTGTCCCTTTTCTTTTTTCTTTTTCGGCTCTAATTCAGACACTTCAACACCTGTGCGTGAAGCGCGAATTTTCATTTTCTCTTGCGATAAAGTGTCGACACGTTTCACCACAGCTTTTTCATAGGCTTCCCAGGCAGGCATTTGATCAGCAGTGATCCCAAGACTCAATTGTGTTTCATGCAATTTTGACATGACTTTTTGCTCTTTTGCATCACTTGGAAGCGCAGCAAGCGAGAGTTGTGTAAACATCATCAAAGTTGTTAAAATCAGCGTATTTTTAAACATTTTCATTTTCCATTTCCTTTTCAATTAGTGATTAAAGATTCAACATCGCACAGGGTTAATGGTAAGTGCAGGTGGTGGCCTTAACAATCCAAGTTCGAGCGGAATGCTTGGCTAATTGTCGCAACGACAGCGTTTGTCACAAATAGCCATATTTGGTTTATTTTTTTGCAGTTCATTCTTCCTTTAAAATATTAAGCAGTTATTATTTGATATAATTTATTTGGAAAACATTTAGCTATGTGATACTTTACCAGATCGCAAGCGATAGACTGGAGAAAAAATGTCCAACATTTTAGTACTGATTGACCCACAAAATAAATTTATTCAAATAGACGGCGCAGTGAGCGTTCCCGGGGCTTTGCTAGACACAGCAAGAACCTGTCTATACATTAAAACCAACATAGCTTTACTTGATGAGATTGTTGTAACGCTAGATTGCCGTCAAAATGACGAGAGTGAGGATAATAAAATTCCTGCTAATCTCCAAGAGGCGCTCAGTGCTTGGGAAAGTAAATCAAAGAAAAAAGTAACCTATGTTTATAAGCGAAACGGCCTAAAAACAGATTTAGATAACGCCCTCATTCAACAAATAGATAAACATGAACGGATCATATTTGCAGGCCAACCACTGTCTCACAGTGTTGCTGATACGGTAAAACATATTATGGATAATATTAACAATTCTGCTAAGGTTGCGATCTTAACCGATTGCTGCAGTAATGCTGCAGAGAGTGCAGAACGGGGTAAAGCATTTTTATCACACGCTTTAGATAGAGGTGCGTCTTTAACGCCAAGCACGTACAAGTTAAATAGTACGCCAGCGCTGATTATTAATTATGGCTATGACAAAAATAACAATCATGAAAACCAGACTCTACTTAAGAAAGATACCGGGAAATCTAAATGGTGTTGCTTTAAATTATTCTAGCCATAAATAACCTCTTTAGTTTAAACTAGTTATAAACCAGTTTAATTTAGAGGTTAACTATGCAAACTCATACCATGGGCGCATTTGAAGCTAAAACACATTTTTCCAAGATCCTTGAAATCATTGATGCAGGAGAACAAGTGATTATTACCAAGCACGGCCATCCTGTGGCCAGAATTTTACCTTATACCGAAAAAGAAGAACCCGTTGATATGGGAGAGATTATTTCACAACTTGAAGCTTTTAATCAATCGCATATTTTAGGGGATCTAGACTGGAAAACACTCAGGGATAAAGGGAGAAAATAATGGGATTTAGTTGGTGTTTCGCAGATGAAGCAACACCGACTACCCAAAAGTTGCTTCAACAAATAAAAACTGACGTTGCACATGCTCCCGCATTATGGCGCTTAGAAGTAGGCAATGCATTATTATCCGCCATTCGCCGCAAACGCTTAACGCTCGCTCACGCCACGCAATTTTTATTTTTAATAGACAAATTAAATATTAAAATTGATCACGCTATGTCTTTGCGCGCAAACCATGAAATTTTTTTACTTGCGCAGGCAGAAGGATTAACCACCTATGATGCGACTTATCTTGACCTTGCTATGCGCCTTGCACTACCACTCGCTACACGCGATCACGCATTAATCGCTGCTGCTAAACGTCTGAGAGTAGATCTGATCTAGCGAGTTCATTTTCTTTGCTTTTGAGAAAATATGCGCCGACTTTGTGGGTGAGTTCGGTTAAGCCTTGGCCGGTTACGCCTGAGATAAGGCATACTTCGTCTTTCCAATTTAAATCTTTGATAATTTTATCGCAATAAGATTGCTGCATGTCGCTTTGCAATAAATCAACTTTATTTAGCACTAAAAAACACGGTTTTTCTGCTAATTCTGGGGCGTAATCTGCGAGTTCCTTTTGGATCAGGTGAACATTGTCAACTGGATTGGAACCATCGACTGGCATCACATCCACTACATGTAATAACAAATGCGTGCGGGATAAATGTTTTAGAAATTTCACACCAAGGCCGGCGCCTTGCGCTGCGCCTTCGATGAGTCCAGGTAAATCTGCGACAACGAAACTATTATCCTCCCCCAAACGTACTACGCCTAAATGCGGATGTAAGGTTGTGAATGGATAATCCGCGATTTTGACTTTGGCTGCGGAGATTTTGCTGATTAAGGTTGATTTGCCGGCGTTGGGTAAACCTAAGAGTCCGACATCCGCCAAGACTTGTAGTTCTAAGCGTAGATTTCTGGCTTCCCCGGGTTGGCCCGGTGTTGTTTTTCGTGGTGCGCGATTGGCGCTGCTTTTAAAATGTATATTGCCCAAACCGTGGCGAGGGAAAAGGACTTCCGGCCGCGAAATCATCATTTCGAACCCTTCGCGCCGCATCTGCTCGACAAGAATGGCGATCTGCATTTCGCCGCGGGCATGAATTTCAAACGCGCCGGCAGTGTCGGTAT
>CAZPAA010000131.1:0-2639 GCA_964584425.1 uncultured Gammaproteobacteria bacterium
CGCGAGTTAGAGCGAGATAAAAACCACCCGTGTAATTCGAAGAGCTTACAATTAGTCGCCCGACCAGTGAAACCTTGATTGTGACTCCAGTTGCAAATTCGATCCAATCCTATACCGATGTACCGGTGCTCATTAAGCCATCGGCGAATGTGATGCGCTGGGAAATGCGTACGCCGATGTTTTTACGTACCACAGAATTCTTATGGCAAGAAGGTCATACCGCGCATGCAACTGCGGATGAAGCTATTTTTGAGACCAAACAAATGTTGGAAGTCTACGCCGATTTTGCACAAGACTGTGCAGCGATTCCTGTCATTCAAGGCGAAAAAACCCCAAATGAGCGCTTTCCAGGCGCGGTGAATACGTACACCATCGAAGCGATGATGCAAGATAAAAAAGCCCTGCAATCTGGCACTTCACATTTTTTAGGCCAAAATTTTGCAAAATCATTTGGGATTCAATATTTAGATAAAGACGGGCAACAAGCGTATGCGTGGACGACTTCATGGGGATTATCTACCCGCATGATCGGTGGCATCATTATGACCCACAGCGATGATGATGGTTTGGTGTTACCCCCGCGGCTTGCCCCGTTACATATTATTATCATTCCTATTTATAAGAATGAAGAAGAAAAACCTTTGATTTTATCTTATTGCCAATCCTTGCAAGAGCGTTTATTGCAAACAGAATATGCGGGTGAAAAAATTCGCTGCAAGATTGATAAGCGTGATTTAAATAGCGGTGAAAAATCCTGGCACTGGATCAAAAAAGGCGTACCGATTCGCCTTGAAATTGGCCCGCGCGATATGGAAAAAGACAGCGTATTTATGGCAAGACGTGATAAAGGTGTGAAAGAAAAATTATCACTCACACGTAATGATTTTATCGCGCAAGTCGATTCAATATTAACTGAAATCCAGCAGAATTTATTCAATAAAGCAAAACAATTTGCGCAAGATAATTTACATTCGGTGAGCACATTAGAAGAATTCACCGCTATTTTTTCTGACAAGGGTGAAGGTGGATTTGTCCAATGTTACTGCGCGCCTGATGATGTAGATGACATTATTAAACCCATGAAAGTCACTGCGCGCTGTATTCCATTAGATCAATCCGGCCAAAATGGAAAGTGTATTTTTACCGGCGAGCCAACCACGAGACAAGTCATTTTTGCAAAAGCATATTAACAATCCCCCCTTTGAAAAAGGGGGTGCCCCTTGGGCGGGGGATTTGAGATGTCTGATTATACACAAAGATCTTAAATCCCCCCTACCCCCCTTTTCCAAAGGGGGATCTTTCTAAAGACATTCCTTATCCCGGCAACATACATTGATTATTTTGACAGCGCATCGGTTTTGCACAATTGCTGTCAAATTGGCAGGCTTGGCCGGGCGTTGTTGAGAATGTGGGTGATTGTGGAATTAATTCTCCGCAGACTAATACCTGTACGGTGGTGAGGGTAAAGCCTTCCGATTGTGGGGTGATTTTCTGTGGCAGGGTTTCGATGTGATCAACACGAGCAAATTGTTTTGCTAGCGTTTCAGTTTGCTCAGATAATTTTTCAAGCGGAATAATTTCAGATTGTTTGCAGGTTAAAGCCCAAGAATTGAGGCTAAAGGTGAATAGTACCATCATTGTGAACCAGGCTTTCGTCATTGCGAGCGCAGCGAAGCAATCCAGGTTAAAATCTCTGAATAAACATAGAACCTGGATTGCCACGCGCTTCGCGCTCTCAATGACGGAGCATTTGATTTGCAATGTCGAAGAAATCCTCATACCGCCTCCACTGTGAAAATATTCGATTCTTGCTCCAGATAATTCACTGAATAGGCAAGCTCGCCGCGCGTTTGTGCGTAGACATTTAATAACGGTTGATCTTTTTCAACATAATCAAATAAACGAACCAATAATTCAACTCCTGCTGCTTTTTCATGCGGGGCGCCAGCTAGTTTTGCGATGCGCGCTAAATGACGATTGTTGATTTCAACTATTTTACCCGTGCAAGACGCGGTCATGACATATTGATACGGCGCAGTTGGGATCTCGCGCATGCCCCCTTGCGCTTTTGCAATGGCTTGAAATTTTTTCCACGCTTCGCCACTGTCTAAAATGGCTTGCGCGGCTAATTTACCTTGACCTGGTAAAATTGTTGGGGAAAACTCTAAAATAAGCCCCGCTAAAGTTAATGCACGGTCGCGTAAATCTTGCGGCGCATTCGGAGATCGACGTAAAACGGCTACCGCATCTTTCGCTTCTAGTGCAGGACCTATTCCTCTGCCGACCGGCTGCGAGCCATCGGTAAAAATAGTCCGCACATTTACCCCAAGCTTTTTTCCCACTTCTTCTAGATATTTTTTCAGGACCTGCGCGGCTCGTTCTGTCCGAACTTTTGCAGTGGGACCAATCGGCATATCAATCACAATATGATTCGATCCGGCTGCGACTTTTTTTGACAACACTGAAGCAACCAATTGACCTTCACTGTCTAGATCTAACACATGCTCAACCCCGATAAGCAAATCATCCGCGGGGCTTAATGCCACCGAACCACCCCACACAATACATCCATTTTCCTGCTCGACCACTTTGCGCATTTGTGCTAAATCAAGTTCAACAGGTGCTAATACCTCCATGGT
>CAZPAA010000131.1:2649-6056 GCA_964584425.1 uncultured Gammaproteobacteria bacterium
AATCTTTAAGCCAAACGCAGATACTATCGGCACTAAAATTAAACTGGTTCGATTACCCGGCAAACCACCGACACAATGTTTATCTACAATACAAGAAAGTGGCCAATTTAAGCGCTGCCCGGCACTGACCATGGCTTTAGTTAAATCCGTGATTTCTTGGATATCTAAACGATCACCCGCGCAAGCTGTTAAAAATGTGGCGATATAAATATCAGATAATTTCCCACTCACCACATCGTCAATCACATTTCGCATTTTTGGCAAATCCAATTTTTGACCATATACTTTCGCACGAATAACACCCATGGATTATAAATGTTTAGGATGCGTGATGGAAATCAGATCTCCCTCTTGTTCGCCTAATAATTCCCAAGCATAATTACATAGACTTGCCTCATCGATGCGGAGTAAATCAGAATCAATGATATTTAACGTGGCAATAATGGTTTTATCACGTAGAGTAATTTCAACCCGAGCTTGTGCGAGAAAACCTTCGGAAAGACTGATTTCAGAAGCTTTAGACATATAAATCACGGCTTCTTTATAGGTATCAATCCCGAGTTTTTTTAAGCGTAATGTGCCGCTTTGCGTGCTCATTACAGACTCTCTTTTTGCAAATAATGCGGGATTTCACAGCGCCAGCCTAATTCTTGGATGATTTTGTCTTTTAAGCTCAAGGCAGATTCGGGCGATCCGTGGGTTAAAAATGTTTTTAAGGGTGGCTGCATAAAACGTGATAGCCAAGCTAATACTTCTTCATAATCCGCATGCGCTGACAAAGTCGTAAACGATTCAACTTGCGCTTTTATCTTCACCATTTCTCCATAAATTTTAACGCTTGGTTCACCATTTAGGATCCTATCGCCACGGGTGCCACCCGCTTGATAACCGGTAAATAAAATCGTATTACGATAATCACTCGCATACGCTTTTAAATGATGCAATACTCGCCCGCCTGAGGCCATGCCGCTCGCTGAAATAATAATTGCAGGTACATTTAAACTATCCAACGCATAGGATTCTTCTAGGGTTTTAATATATTTAGGCAATGCGCACATGTTCTGACAGGTGAGCGGATCTAAGCGATGTTCTTTTTGATACCCACAGAAAATATGGGTGGCATCTGTTGCCATGGGACTATCTAAAAAAATGGGCACTGCTGGAATTTTCCCAGCGGATTTTAATTGATATAAATAATACAAAATACTTTGCGCTCTACCTACTGCAAACGATGGAATAATCAAACTGCCACCGCGTTTCACGGTTTCTTTGATAATGTGTTCTAATTTTTTTAATACATCTTCAGAACCATGTAAACGATTACCGTAGGTAGATTCTAAAACTAAATAATCGGTTTTATCGATTACATCGGGCGCACACATCATCGGATCGTGCGGACGGCCTAAATCACCGCTAAATAACACTGAAGTTGCCTGATGTTTAATACTTAAACAAGCCGCGCCTAAAATATGACCAGCATGATGATAATAAGCTTTGAATGTTTTAGCGACTTTAAACGTTTCATGAAAATCAATCGTCTCAAAATGGGTTAAGGCTTGAAGGGCATCTTTTTCTGTATAAAGTGGCAGTGCAATATCATGTTTAGAGGAATGAAATTTATTGTGCAGCCTTGCTTCTTCTTCCTGCAAAAAACCACTATCGGGTAATAAGATTGTGCACAGATCTTTGGTGGCAGGCGTTGCATAAATTTTACCTTGAAAGCCATTTTTCAACAGCAACGGCAGGTAACCGGTATGATCAATATGCGCATGAGTCAACACAACAGCATCGATGGTTTTAGGATCAACAGGCAGCTGCGCCCAATTTCTTAAGCGCAGCTCTTTGTAGCCTTGATATAAACCGCAATCGACTAAAATCTTTTTGCCATCAGCGGTTAATAGATATTTTGATCCGGTGACCGTGCCGGTTGCCCCCATAAACATGAGTTGCATTACGCACTCACCTGATATTGCTGTAAAATTTCTTGAATGATGTTTTGCAGAACATTTTGGCTGGATTCGTCGGAAAGTTCACCCGCATCACGCAGTTCTAGTAGTTTACGCTCAACTACTTGCGCAACCGAGCCACTTGGATACATTTTCGATAAGATTTGGCGTGCGGCTTTGGGACCAATCCGGTCGTATAAAGCATTGCGGATATAAGCATCTTCCGCTGTGGTACTAAATGCCCATAATTCAATTGGACCTAAGGTATTGGTTAATAATTGTGTATTCATCCCTTCTTTAGTCGCAAATTGCGCAAGAAAAGTACCGCCGCCAACGCGTGGACCATGCACACGGGTGCGTAAGGCTTGTTTTGCGGTGGCAGATAAGCCGAAAGTTTTTGCGGATTTTTCTACCGCTTGTGCAGGGCCTGCATCCATAATAAATACGCTGGTGGCAAAATCAACCATCACTTCATCAAAATCTTCTAACGCTTGTGAAACTAAGGCCACTTGTACTTTCCATTTGCGGCCTTCACGCATATCGACGAGTACTTGGTCACGCACGGATTTTGCTTTTGCGGTGCGGTGGAATTCGTCGAATACGATGCGTTTTTGGTCTTCACGGATCTCTAAAATACGTCCACGGTGATGATCACGATAAAGTTTGGGCATATCTTGCACATTTTCATTAATCAAATAATAATCCCGTGCGAGAATATAACGCGAGAGCATATACATCACTGCAGTTTGTCTATCAGCGGCTTCACCACCGGTTTTAGCGACTTCGTCTAAATCTAGGGAGACCACACGCGCTTCACCTAAGTCAAATGCGGTAATACGTGAGAGCACAGGATACTCACGGATCGCGCTTGAAATCATCCGGCTAAACGCTTGAATCAAACTCTCGCCAGTCGGTGCGATAATCTTACCAAATAAATCTTCGACAGCAGGGCCGCGGCACACGGCAGCCACATCAGCTAATAAAGGCACTGCATGGCGCTGCGCCAATAAGGCTTCGTGCTTATTACCACTTTCGAATAAAGCATCGGTGATTTCCCACCAGGAAGTATGTTCATCAATTTTAAGATCGAGGGTATATAAAATTTCATCGATCCTTTTCTCCACATTGGGCGCGTAACGATGTGGATTTTGTGGATCGGAAGCTTGCTTATACACTTCATCCACCACCATGCCCACCATATCAGAAATACCATCATACGCACGTTCTGCACTAAGAGGCGTTGCCAATAGGGTTAAAAAATTCACCAAAAAGCTGCGCTCTAATGGTGTTGGAAAGCGTGCACCCAATTGGGTATCAAAGGGATTGATTGCATAATCGGGGGTCATTCGTATCCGATGATATGCAGCCAAATGTTTTGGATTGGGCGGCAAGTCTTCTCGCAATAAAGAAATTAATCCGCTGCTTCAAGGGCCCATATCAATCACCAGGATATTGGGTAAA
>CAZPAA010000132.1:0-6032 GCA_964584425.1 uncultured Gammaproteobacteria bacterium
GGGCCAAGCCGGGCGAGATGCTCGACAACTATATTGAAAAGCAGGGCCAGGCTGATCTTCACCAAATCCGATTTGCGTATAATCTTTAGAAGTAGTGATAAGATTGACCCCATAGTTGAGACCGTGTCTTGCTTGGCGCTGAAATCCAACTTCCACTAATCCACCCGCACCTAATTCGCTGTGACTGCCAGCACCGGCTAGAGTCACCACTGCATATTGTTGAAATAAATAATTCCCTCCAAGCCCAACTGTTTGTTGATCGCCCAGTGCTTCCACACGCCATTCACTGGTCAAATCTTCATTAATACCGTAACGGTCTGTTACTACACCCATTAAGTCACCGTAATCATTGCTTTCTATCCCAAAATTTTCGCGAATAAAGCCTAATTCTACAGAGTAATCATGTAAACCCGGTTTCAATAAACTATTAGTTGCATAATAGGGGAGGTCTATCACTTGCTGGCGGCCTAATAAATCGGTCGTCACGACATTTAAGGTGCCCGCACCTGTAATAACCGGAATTTCATCAATGGTGAAAGGACCTGGAGGCACCGCTTCGGTATTTAATAATGCGTTATTTAAATACAAATCAATCACTGTGGGCACAACCGCTTCACCACGGGTATTGGGCAAGGGGAAGGTAATAAATGCAGGTTGGGTGCCAAAGTTGGTACCCCATTGAACCCCGCCATAATCCACAGAATTACCCCATAATCCGGGTGTGCTAAAAGAGTCGCCTAAGCGTAGGGTGCGCATGGTCTCAGGGTAATCAGTTTGCCAAGTGCTATTAAGACGCACAATTTGATTTTCATTCGCAATATTATCACTGCTTTCTTGTACTAAAAATTCACTAGTAGCACTGCCAAATGGGGTAAAAATACCCGGAAGAAATAATCCGCCAAATTGCGTTGTTTCATCGTCTTGTTGACCCACCATATCATAATTTATAAATCCCCCGTAACCTGGTTTGGTGGCAGTAACAAATTCACGGGTATCTGCATGTAGTGTGCGTGTTTTGAAAAATTCAGCAGGAATATCAAAGTCAATCGATAAATGCTGTAAATCTAATCGATAAGCATATTCCGCAAAATCCGCTGCAGAATAATAAACTTGCCCGCGGTACACCACAGGATAAGTCGGGGGAGGGAGCAAATTATAGCGGTTTAAATCATCTTCATGAATGTAAAGATTTCCGTCGTCATCTTGCAAGAATTGCGCAATATGTTGCATATCTTGTTCATTGATATGCACGCTCAGTAAAAGCTCTGTTACGCCATCAGAATTTTCATCATCATCTATCTGCTCTGTTTGAGCGTGTGCCTGTGCTGGTGACAATAAAAAAAATACATACGCAAGAACAAAACTTTTTAGTTTTTTATCAAGACACATCCGCTGCTTCAACAATTTCGCCCCAGTCCGTGTGTAGCTTTAAAATCAGATCATCCATGTTTTTAGGCTTGTCCCAAGAAAAATTCCAGGTTTTCTTTTGTTCTGGTAGTAAATAAACAAAAGTAGGTTCAGATATCAGTGGCGTTTTTGCGTCTTCTTTAGCAAGATTGATATTTGAAATAAGAATATGCATATTGCTATTGTTGGCAACAAATAGTTGGAGCTGATTATTTTTTAGGGATCGTAGTTCAATGGTTAAATCTTTTTCTATTTCTTTAGGGGCAAAAAATACCGGAATATTAAACTGTACTAGTGTCTGTATAGTGATGCCACCCTCTGCAGCTTCGGGAGTCGCCACTTGGGTAGCAAAAATTCTATAAGTATGTTCTTTACTAGGATTCAATGGTGCACGTACACCTACACGAAACAATTGATAACTATCCGCAGCGATATTAATAACAGGGGGATTGATGATGATATCGCGCGTATCTGTATAGATCTCTTCGCCCGATTTTTGGCTCCACTTTACTGCTTTGAGCTGAAATAATACGGGCTTATCTGAATTATTATTAATTGTAAAAGAGGAGTTGTTTTGTCCTGCAGGGACTTCAATTCGAACGGGGCGTATTTCTAATGATGCAGCAGCAAAGCACACATATGGCACTAGCATACATATCGTCAAAACCCAAGCCCGAAAAGAAATCCCTTTCACTTGACTATTCCTTTATCGATTTGAGATTAGTATGTCACTGTCACTGTAATTTGGTCTGTGTAAGAGCCAGATTCTGCACCTGTTTGTGACGCAGGAACTAGACCATAAGCCGTATATGCCACCATAGAGCCAGTACCAAAATCAGCTACAATATGTGTTGAGTTGGTACCATCACCCCAAACATCTGTATGAGTATTCTCGGTATAAATATTATAATTAAGCGGGGTTGCTCCGTTGGTCATTTGACGGTTAAAGTTAGTTCCATTTAGACCAGTATTCATTGCTGCAGAAAAAGGTGTTTGGTTTGTGCAGGTGATCTGAATGTCAATGGAGGTTTCAGCATCCAGTCCTGACAAAGGCGCATAAGTACCAAAGGCCATATCCCCAGTATTGTCTACAGTGCAAGAATCTTCGATGGAAGCAGTAACCTGAAAGTCAGTCGTTGCTGTTGCTGCACTTGCTGTATAGCTTGCAAAAGTACCCATAGCTAAAAGTGATAATGTAGTTAATTTTTTCATTTTTGTTCCTGTAAGTTGAGTTGTCAATATAATAAATTTAGTCATACATCTCTATTTTTCTAGATAAGGCGTTCCTTGATAAATCTAATGTTTACCTTATATTTTTCCTGGATATTATGAAAAAATCTGATATATTAAAAAATTCTTAAAGGATTCTGCGCATGCCTAACTCAATAACAGATACAGTGTATATAGTAGAAGATGACCCGCTGATTTGTAAGGTTTTAGAACACCTGTATGAATCCATCCAACTGCCTTTTAGGATTTACCCAAGTGGCAAGGAATTTTTAGCCGATTATCAGCTGAGCTGGAGCGGCTGCTTGCTGCTGGACGTTCGCCTGCCTCATATGAGTGGCTTGGAGTTACAGGCAGAGCTTAACCGGCGGGGGAGTTTATTACCTATTATATTCCTCACCGGGCACGCAGATGTCGACCTGGCGGTACGCGCCATGAAGGCTGGGGCCTTTGATTTTATGACTAAGCCATTTAATAACCAAGCGCTCATAGAACAAACCCACCGCGCCATGAAAAAGACCATAAAACTCCCACCCCAGTTTATTGAAGGTTATGCCCAGCTCACAAGACGGGAAGTGGAGGTGCTACACAAAGTAGTAGAAGGGCAGCTGAATAAACAAATCGCAACCCTGCTGGATATCTCCATCTCCACAGTTGAAATGCATCGCGCAAATCTAATGCGTAAACTAGGCGCCAATTCCATTGTGGAGCTGATTAAGTCTCATACTATATATAAGCATCTACTCAGTACCCCTTGGGAAAAATCCGCTACAGGCTAGACCGGCATAGCCATCTTGTAAGCCAACGGCCATAGACGCGCCATCTAATTTATTGATAAGATGACTTGTTTTTATTTATAGCTTTACTTAAAATACCCATCCCCTTTTTCAAAGGGGATTTTAATTTATTTAAAGGAGCAGATCATGGCTAAATCACCCGCAATTATCAATGGCTTACTCAAACGTTTATTGGGAAATAGTCCTTATGAGGTTCCCGCAGACAAACGAGAAGCCGTAGCTGATTTTTTTGAGGATCAACTAATAAAATATTATGCAGCCAAAGGAGCTGCCTTTGATGCAAAAACAAAGAAAGCGGAATTAAAAGAAGCCCTGAAGACTATATTCCCTGATACAGAACAAAACGCTGAGGTAAATCAGAAAGCAATCGCACGGTATATTACTCAAACACTTGAAAAATGTCACAAGACGCCTGAGGAGTTATTACAAAGTCTTTCACAAATGTCTTTAACTTCTGCGCCCGATCTCAATCAAGTGTTAAATACAGGTGAAGAAAAATTGGCTACTGCAAACACACCTGATCCAGTGATGCAACGTTACAAAGTCACCATAATTGAAATCATGAAGCGCTCTAAAACATTTCTGCTCAGTACCTCCTCACAAATGATGCGCTATCTTGAGCCCGCAGCTTATCAAGAGTTTGCACAAAAGAACGCAAACCTGTTTACGCTCACTGAAAACCAAGCATCACTCGCATTTTTCGTTAATCAGCTTGAAGGATTTTTAACCATTGTTCAAAAGCAAATCAGTGATACGCTATTGAATTTTGGGCTAATAGAGCTTGAGATAAAAAAAGTGCTAGAAGAAATTTTCTTGCCTTATTATCGTGGTTTGCCGATGCAATCCTACGAGGAACTCCTGGCCCTGCAAAAGGAAGGGCATGATCTTAAAGATCTGCAACTTCAACTTGAAGATTTAGTCGTGAGAGAATTGGAAAAGGGGCAGCCCGTTCCTAATCTTGCTGCAGCGATCCCAGGAGAGGAGTTGGATTGTCTTGCCCATTATCGCAAACCTAACTTTGTGGCTTTGAGCAATTCTATGTCAAAGATCACCGAAGCGGAGTATTACCGCACCTTTACCGAGACGGTGATACCTGAACACGGCTTGTTCTTTAGCATGGTCGAGCCGAATGCCATTATGCGCATGCTTTACCATCGTAAGGCCGTTGAAACAGCGTTCAAACAATATGATCAAGATAAAGATAAACTAAGCGCTGAGCAAATATTATTGATTTTATTTATCGCTCCGGTAAACCCAATGGCCGGACGATTTATTCGCGCACATCGTGAAGAGGTCGACAAACTCTGTTCGGCGCAGAATTTAAAACCATCACTATATATACAAGACATTGCTGGAAAAGTGACAACACTTGATGAGCTAAAACCACTCGCGCAAAAGGGCGCCACCTTCACGCAATGGCCAGCAGAGTCGAATAACAACAGCAGTAACAACAACAACAGCAGCAACAACAACAGCAACAACAATAGTAACAACCCACTGTTAGATTCAAGATACGTAATTTAAAAAACGCTTCGTCTGGGACAGCATGTTGCGCCCAGACGAATATATCGATTAAGGCATCGTTTATTGGTCGATTGGGGGCATTTTTGACGATTTTACGAGAGTTTGGGTAAAAATGCCCCCAAATCGGCTAATAGATGATTCCTCAACGTTATCCACAACTGTTCAAAAAAAGTACTTGTTTTTAAAGAGGGGTTAGTATACTATCCCATATTAACTTTAAATTAAGCACCATGAACACATTCCAAGACCTTAATCTCCCTGGGCCTCTACAAGAAGCGCTCGAGCGGATGCAATATGTGCATCCCACTGAAATCCAAGCAAAATCCATCCCAGTTGCCATGGCAGGGCACGATATTCTAGGCTCAGCCCAAACCGGCACCGGTAAGACTGCGGCCTTTGCGATTCCCTTGGTGAATAAGCTGATTGAGGATGACAGTGCTTGTGCCTTGGTTTTAGCCCCAACACGGGAGCTGGCTGAGCAGGTAATCGTCGTATTACACCAATTACTGAATAAACGCCGCGATATTAAGACCGCTCTGCTTATCGGCGGGATGCCTATGCAGGGTCAATTACAGCGTTTAAGAGATCGTCCGCGGGTGATTGTGGGTACGCCAGGGCGGATCAATGATCATTTAGAGCGCAAAAGCTTATCATTTAAAAATACCCGTATATTGGTCCTAGATGAAGCCGATCGCATGCTAGACATGGGCTTTGGGATCCAACTGGAAGCCATTGCCAAATATTTGCCAAAGGAACGTCAAACGTTTATGTTTTCCGCCACCATACCGAAACGGATTTTATCGCTGGCTGATAAGTTCTTAAATAATCCGCAGCGAATCAAAGTAGGGGCAACACATGCGCCGCTTGCAAAAATAAAGCAAGACATTGTGCGCACCACGGAAGAAAAAAAATATACCACTTTATTAAAAGAATTAGATGCGCGTACAGGCTCAGTGATTATTTTTGCAAAAACCAAACGTCGCGTTGATTCACTCGCAAAGAAATTAAACGAAGAAATGAGAGCGGTCGCAATGCATGGCGATTTGCGTCAACATCAACGCAACCGTATTTTGAAAG
>CAZPAA010000133.1:0-6015 GCA_964584425.1 uncultured Gammaproteobacteria bacterium
AAACCAAACGAATAAAGGCAGAATAAAACCCGAAGGACTCATCAAAATCACAAAAACCTGCAACGAACGGGATTCAAACAATTTGCCTCTGAAGTAATAAATGCTGCTGATAATACCAATTAAGATCATTAAAAACCCAATGCCCACCATAATTCGAAATGCGAAAAACACCCACGCCACCGGCGGTCTGTCTTCTTTTGCCCATTCTTTGAGTCCTTTAATTTCACCACTCCAACTATGGGTTAAAATTAAACTTGCCAAATGTGGAATGATAATTTCATAATGATTCATTTCATTGTCTTGGTCAGGCCATGCGAATAAGCGCAATCCCGCATTTGTTTCAGTGTCCCAAATGCCTTCCATCGCTGCAACTTTTGCTGGCTGATGTTCAAGCGTATTTAATCCATGTTGATCACCGATAAATAGTTGTAATGGCGCAACAAATATCGCCATCAGCGTTGCCATACCCAGCATGATTTTAGCTTGTGGGATATGACGTTTTTGCCACAAATAAAACGCACCCACGCCGCCAATCACAAATGCGGAAGTTAAGAACGCTGCAGTCACCATATGCATAAAACGATAGGGGAATGAGGGGTTAAAAATAATTTCCATCCAATTGGTGGGATATAAACGTCCATCAGTGCCCATTTCGAAACCTTGCGGCGTTTGCATCCAACTGTTCGCGCTCAAAATCCAAAACGCAGAAATAATAGTACCGATAGCGACGATAACCGTGGAAGCAAAATGCATGCGCGGGCTGACGCGTCCCCAGCCGAATAACATGATCCCTAAAAATGAAGCTTCTAAAAAGAATGCAGTTAATACTTCAAACCCAAGTAACGGCCCGATCACATTCCCAACTTTGTCGGAAAACAGCGACCAATTCGTACCAAATTGGTAGGACATCACCACACCTGAAACCACACCCATACCAAACGCAATTGCAAAAATTTTGATCCAGAATTTATAAATTTCTTGATAATGCGAATTATTCGTTTTTAACCATAACCCTTCAACTACCGCGAGAAAACTCGCAAGTCCAATGGTTAATGCAGGAAAAATAATATGAAAGCTTATCGTAAAAGCAAATTGAATTCTGGCAAGTAGTATGGGATCAAGTTCAAACATATCATCATCCGTAATTTTATTAGGCTATATTTTTATTCACTAATTGTCAATTAACTATTATACTAAAATTATTTTCATTGGCGATAAAATTAAAAGGAGTTTTTAAGGTGAACAAAATATGGATAAAAGGAAGTTTAACCGCATTAACCATCCTGGCAACCATCCCCGCATACGCTGAAGAACCAGAATTTGAGGATGGGATATATATTTCTGGATTAATCGGTGCAAGGTGGGCTGATCCGGATTGGATTGGAACCAATACCGTGTCAGGATATGATGAACTCGACAATTTTGTTGCAACAGAAACTTCTTTACTTCATAACACCGGAGATGATGATACCCAGTTGGTTGGCAGCATTGCAGTAGGGTATCAGTTTGTAAATGATCTTTTTTATCTGGGTTTAGAAGTCGCTGGCACGTTTGGTGATGATCTAGAATTTGAGGCGAGTGATTCAAATACCTATTTTTTTGATGAAAATGATGACCTCACCATCAACTCTAGCAACCATGCAAAAGCCAGTTTACGTGGTAGTGAACTTGACCTTGACTTCAAACCAGGAATTTTATTGGATGAAAATTTTCTTATTTACGTTAGGGTAGGGGCTGCGTTTAATGAACTGGAAATACAAAGTTCTAGCGCATGGAGTTTGCATGATGAGCTTGGATTCGATCATCCCTCAGCTTCTGATCATTCTTCTGAATCTAATAATGTGACGGGGCTTCGTTTAGGTGCTGGGCTAGAATATTTGATTACAGAAGAAATCGGTGTGTCTATAGATTATGTGTATACCGATTATGGCGATATTAAAACAAGCACCAGTGGATTCGACAAAATGACCTCGACTGATGGCTATGAGAGCTCTATTTCAGGAAACGCAAAATCAAAGATAGAGGTTGTCACAAATACCTTAATGGCTGGAGTGACTTACCATTTTTAGTTTATTGATTTGGCAAAAGTAACCCCCGTCATTCCGTAGACCGTCGTCCCCTGAACCGTCATCTCGCGGACCGTCGTCCCGCGGGGGTCACGGCCCCGATCAAATTCTACTTGCTTAAACATTTCACATATAGTAGTCTACTGCGTAACTTAAGAAATCTCCCTGACAACTCATCTTTTATTAAGGACCCTTAAAATGAAAACAGTAGCAAAAGTAAGCCTCACAACATTAGCTTTATTAGCAGCCATTTCTACTTATGCAGAAGAACCTGAATTTGAGGATGGCGTATATATTTCAGGATTATTAGGCGCAGGGTGGGGCGATGCTGATTGGAGTGGTTCTAATACCGTCACAGGATATGATGAATACAGCCAAGTTAATGCAACAGAAACCTCCAAACCTTATGAATATGGAGACAATGAAGCAAGGTTAGTTGGAAGTATTGCTTTTGGCTACCAACTTATTTTTGATTATTTTTATATCGGCGCAGAAGTTGCGGGTACTTTTGGTGGTGCTAGAGATTTTGAGTCTAATGATTCAAATTCTTATCACTATGCCGTTGAGACATCCGATGATCCTATCACCGTCCATTCCGGCAACTATTCAAAAGCGAGCCTACGTGGCAGTGAAATAGACCTAGACCTCAAGCCCGGTTTTTTACTGGATGAAAATTTACTCGTTTATGCACGCATCGGCGCGGCATTTAATGAACTACAACTACAAAACTCTAGTGAATGGAGTTTGAAGGATGCAGATGGCTGGGATTATCCTTCAGTGACTGATTATTCTTCAGAGTCCAAAAATGTTGTAGGCCTGCGCGTAGGTGCTGGCGTAGAATATCTGATCTCAGAACAAATCGGTATATCCCTAGATTACGTACACACCAACTACGGTAGTATTGAAACCAGCACCAGTGGACATGAGTCATTTCTTTCTACTGATGGATGGAATAGCTCCATTTCAGGCAATGCAAACACAGAAGTCAGTGTTTCTACAAATACTTTAATGGCTGGGGTCACATACCATTTTTAATAGAATGGTAAACATTTTTTATCACGCCATGGCTGTAATGGCGTGCAATATTGGTAATAAAGTCATTAAAGTCAATCACCGCAGAATGATTTGCACAATCAGAAATCGTGCGGATAATTGCGAAGGGTATTTGATGCTCTTCATTAAGGTAGCGGTAGCTGCCGCAGCAGCAACTTTTCCCCAACGTGAAAATACTAAAGTGGTATCAATCTGCGGCATGTCAAAAAGATGCCCATGATAGTACGTGCGATTACCTATATTTTTCACAGCAAGCGGGGCCAACTGACTATTCAGCAAGTCAATTTCTTCCGGCATGGCTGCGAGTATACCAATTTTCATGATTTGCATTCCAAAGATATGAAACAGGTGATTATCTAGCCCCGACCTGGAAAAAAACCAGGTAATTTATCAGTGCAATCAGCAGCAAGCGCCAATAAATTTACCACGCCCATTTCTGCATTTATTTTAAAACCTAAACCGACATTCGCTACATAGAGTATTGGTTTTACTAGATTATTGTGTAGTGAATATGTTTTTTCTTTCACTGAGAGTATTTGTTCAATGGCGTCTAGATAAGCATCAACATTACCCTGATATTTATCCTGAAAAATATCATCAGGTATCCCCTCAACAACAATTTTCCCAAGATCAACTGCAGCATTGTAACCCCTTAAGGAGCTCCAAGCCATATAAAGACCGAGTAATATTTGACTGCCCAAAACTTTCATTTGATACATTTCATCGGTACTCTCTTTATCTGCAAACGCGTTTATTGCAAGTATCCCCGTAAGAGAGGAAACCGTGTCGATATTAAGGACTTCATCAAGTAAGTAACCAGGTGTTTGAAACTTTTGCAGACGCAAATTCAGTTCGGACACACGTTTTTTCTGTGGTTCAGAAAAGTCTGTTAGGGTTAAAGGCATGGCTACTTCTCCTTTGTATGATAAATTGATGGAAAGAAAATATTCAGAATAATAACATAACGAGATAGCCTGTCAATTATTTTTTAATCGCAAATCCCGTCATTGCGAGCGCAGCGAAGCAATCCAGGTTCTATGTTTATTCAGAGACTTTACCTGGATTGCTTCGCTGCGCTCGCAATGACGGAGCTGCTGACATCATGATCAGCCAATTTATAGATATTGGCACGCATATGCAAATGCGGTTTTCTGGTGGACTATCTTATGTTGAATTGGAACAAAAACAAGACGCATTTGGAGAATTTACCCCTGTTTGACTTTAGCTATTGTTCATGTTAGCTTTTATATTTTTGTAATCGCTCGGAGGATTGAGTGTTTTACTACGCATTTAAATCAGCGGGATTGTTTAAGGCCATATTGTTAATAGGCCCTTATTTGACAATTTATAAAAGCCAAGAAAATTCCCTAGAACTTCACTCTTTGCACGGACCCTATAGCCTGAAAAATGAATTGGGCCCTTTTGCCGCCGATCATCCTCTACATGCGTTTTTTCACAATCCTGTGGTTGAAACTACAGACATGCCTCATGAACATTTTACAATAAAATCCTCTGATAGAAAAAAATCTATTATTGATTTTTTTAAGGCGGTGATTGTATATCAAAATACTCCATCTCAGAGGCAGGCAGAAAAACAAAACTTAATTAACGATGCTGAAGCTACTCGAATCAAACATGGAGATGCCAAGCTCCCTTCCTTTGTACAACAAGGTATCGACGCTTTTAATACAACATCGGCATTTATCGAACTTCATGAACAAGATGATTTTTTTCAGAAACTCAATGAATATTTCGATATCCATCAAAATAGTTTAATCGAAGAAATGACCACGATTGGCGTCCAATTTTTCAAAAACAACACCCGTGCTTTTGATTTTCATTTCACAAGACGAGAAACGACACAGGAAAAAGAAATCAAAGCACTATATGAAGTGCTAATAGACATGCGATCTACCTTATTGGAAATTGATGCAGCAGAACATGCGCAGCCGGCCCTAGATTTTTCAGAAGCGCAAAAAACACTATCCGCCAAAGCGCTTATCCTTATTGAATCAACATATTTGTCTGCAAATGATAAAGCAAGAATCTGCATAATTGCCAATCAAAACCTACCCGAGACCTTAAAAATACAATACAATCCTCCTGCTAGTTTTTCAAATACGATGAATTATTATTTTCTAAAATATTTTGCACCAGATAGCATAATAAGCTCTAATCAAAACAATACAAATCGAGTGCCCACTGAAAGAAAGGAAGGATGCACGCTGCAATAAAAGTAAGGAGCAATATTTTTCCCAAGCTATTTCGTTTTAAAATGATGAGCAGCACTGCTAAATTTACAGAAATTTTAATAAAAACTTTGCGGCCATATTTATTAGCTTTGATTAATTGTATCTAAGAATTATGCATCGATTTTTTTTGTTTTACTCATTTCTTTATTTAAAGAAAGGCATCGTGTTGCCTCATGCCGGTCGGTCTGGGATACATGGCGATAATGCATCGTAGTTCCAATATCACTGTGTCCTGCATTTTCTTGTGCAACTTTAAGCGGTGCGCCTGAATCTAAAAGATAGGTGACATAACTGTGGCGTAGCCAATGCGCAGATGCTGCGCGCAGTTTTGAGGCTTTTCTGGGTTCATTTAGATCAAAGCGTTGTGCGCCTAAATTAAAAGGCCATCTTAATTTTTTATCGCTTGCCCATGTATCTTTTGGATTTTTTTAAGTTTGGCTTTGAGTTTCGCCATGCCGTCAGCTTCTTGGGTATTGAGAAGATTCTCCCGGAGCGCTGCCAGCTCCAGCAAATTCAAGTTTTTCAGCTTAAAGTTCTCAATGCGGCCAAGCGCGAAATTCGAGACCAAATTTTGCAACTTGGAGTTCTCTCTCGGATCGCCGGCGAACGCTTTGCGCGTAAACGGACGTGTATCCGGCCGCCAC
>CAZPAA010000134.1:0-6013 GCA_964584425.1 uncultured Gammaproteobacteria bacterium
CTCACAGGCATGGTGCAAAATAGCGCTATTGTAAGCTTAAATCTGCAAAGAAATAAACTCACCTCTGGCATAGTATCTAGTCTTGTTAATTTAAGAACCAGCGGGTACTTACCTAAACTACAAAGACTGAACTTATTACATAATAATGCAATTCCTATTTTTGATGAAAAGCTCATTGTCTTGCAAACGTCATTATCGCCATCATCTTCCGTCCCACACTTAATCACAATCCGAAAGAATTGATTATTTTTGTTTGGCGAATTTATCCATTCCTATATTCCACAATTAAATGATTAAATGCCAGCACTTCTGCGATGGTTTTAGGCATCCCCGCATGTTGCACATTTTTAAGCATTCTTAATCGATTAAATGAAATCTCAGCTGAAATTTTCCGCCCTTCAATCAAGGCCTGCTGAATGGAGACCACTAAATTGTGAAGTAGTGAGGATTTTATCTGCAGTGTGGCCATCGAAGTAGAATATAGAGTTTTTTTCTCTTTAAAGGGTTGTTGGTGCCATAGCACCGCAGATAATAGCCATTCGGACGTATTTTTATTGGATTTTAAATCGATAATAAAAATATGTCCGGTTTCTTCGGTTGTTGAGATCATGGCTGTGTTACTCATGCTGCGGTTGCCACGCTGCAATAAAAGGCGAGTAATTTGCTGAATGTGGCAGGGGTTGGATGAACCCGGTTTTTTTCTAGGCGTTTTAAGGTTGGGATAGAGATATGGCTCGCTTCTGCGATGGTTTTATGGCTAAAACCTAGGTCGTAGAGCTCTGCCAATAGGGCTTCCCAGATGTTGGCGGCTGGATTATGATGGCATAAGGTGCCTGAAAAATGGGTGTGTCTAACTGTTTGATTTTTAAGTGTTGCCTGCATTTTATATTCTCCTTACTGCGAGATTGGTTTATATTGACTATACTAAATTAGAGCATATTTTGAGTAATTAGTTCAAGATGTGTTTTGCGCTTTGTTGTGTGAGAGAAGACTTACAGGTAGTAGGAGGAGGCAAAAATCTTTCCACTGAGTAGCGTCCAAACGGGCTCCCGTCCTGCGGTTTTGTTTTGGGGTATGCACCCCAAAACAAAACCTCCGGCCACCCGTTTGGACGCTACTCAGTGGAAAGATTTTTGCACTTTTATTTTAAGTTTTAAAAGGAAAAAATTTATCCGGATAATAGTATCGTCTATTGGAGGTTGGGGGGCTTTTTCAAAAGTTTTGCGTTAGGCTTTGCGGTAGCCAACTTTTGAAAAAGCCCCCCAACCTCCAATAGACGATTGCATCTAGATGAGCGCATCAAGAGAAATATTTTTTGAGAAAATCATGGATCTTAAAACGACAGAACAAGACATAGCGCGAACCAAGCGTGTATTGAGTTTACGCAAAATGACGCGCTTATCGCGGCGAGCGTTTGCTAAGCGTTATGGAATTGCGCCTGGGACGTTGCAGAATTGGGAAGATGTTCGAGGCAATGGTTTAAGTGAAAAAGGGGCAAAGCGTCTAATTAAGGCGCTGCGCAGTAGTGGGATTTTTTGTAGTATTGAATGGTTGATGCAGGGTGTGGGTGCGGGGCCTTATATTGATCGCAGTCTATATATGGATACCGAATCGGTTGAAGGTGCACCCCAGTCTTCTGCTTCGGATGAAAAAACTTATGTTGCATCCGAGCTTGCATTATTTTATGAGCATTATAAAGAAGCCATTGATTGTGTGATTCAAGATGATGCGATGTTGCCACAATTTAAAGTAGGGGATCATGTCGCGGGGCCACGCTATTATGGTGCTGATATCAGTGATCTAATAGGCCAAGAATGCATTGTAGTTTTGAAAGATGGCGATTTATTAGTCCGTGAATTACGCCAGAGTCAATTGCCAGATCACTACACACTCGCCTCAAGCAATCCGCGTACAAGTGTGGCTAAGCCTGTGATTTACGATGTTGAATTGGTGAGTGCAGCAAAGATTTTATGGGTGAGGCGGGTGCTATAAAGTTCGTAAATAATCGTCGTAAGATAAAATATTTTGACGTTTAATGTCGTAGAGGTTTGGATCTTTGCATATCGCGTAATAATAATTATCTCTGCCAACTAGTTTTTCAACGTTGTGTGCGTATTGACTCCAGTTTTTAGAATCATATTTTTGATGATCACCATCAAAGAAATACAATAATTTTTCTCTATTTTTTAATGCATTTAATAAGCTCTCATCAATCGGTGCATCAGATAATTCCGCCAGTTCAAAATTCGCTTGCATGGCTTCCTCATCCTTGACGATTAAAAAAGTGGGATTGGCAAATTCATCAAAAAATATAAAACTGCCTGATGCGTCGAGTAAATAAAATTCAGTGAATTTGTATTGTTGATAAAATGAGTTAAAAAAGCTGACAAAAATCGGATCATTTAAACAAGAAGGCGGATACTCAGGATTCTTGGTTAGACTATCGATAACAACCGTAGATAAATCAGTAAAATATTTTAATTGCAATTCAAGAATGTCACTCGCCACCGGCGCAGTAGGTCCACCTTTACGAATAAATTTATCAATAAGCCCCCGGTTAAATGCATCAATAGCGATTTTATCGTTAGCCTCACCCGTCAATAGAATTTTCTTAACCGGCAAATGCCGCAGTGCTTTGCAGACATCAAGACCATGCATACTGGGCATCGCGTAATCAATCACGATAACAGTAGTTTCTAAAAATCGCTTTGGGTTATACATTTCTTGAGCAATCGCTTGGATATCAACATCGATAATGCGGTGATCGATTTCCATTTCTTCAGGACGATTGATGCAGCGTTTAGTGAATGGATTGTCTGCCTTAGAAAATAAATAATCAACCAGCTCTTGTGGATTTTGGAATAATTTAAGTACATGATTATGGCCTAATCCAATGTTCATCGTTTCTAAAAATCGTTGGTCATCATCGAGCAAAATCGTTTGTGTAGGATAAAAACAACAGGGGATATTCATGCGTGCGCCTCAAATTTAGGGAAACGAATGATAAACTCCGCATATTCACCAAATTGTGATTGGCAAGTAATACTGCCTTTATGTAACTTCATCACTGATTTACAAAAAGCAAGTCCGATGCCGGAGCCATGATAAGTGCGCGAAAAAAACCGATCGAAGATATGCGGGAGATCTTCAGGCGCAATGCCTTGACCAGTATCTTTAAAATAAATCGAATCAAACTTTTCACCAGGTTCAAAGCGAATATTAATTTCGCCTTTTTGTGAAGCAGCGAGATAATATAAGGCATTTTTTAATAAATTAAATAAGAGATGGGTGATAAGTTCTTTATCACCTTGGATCATAAAATTATGTTCAGGATTAAGATGAATTAAAGTTTTTTGTTCTTGTTGCATAGGATATCGCTCTAGCGCTTCGGTAATTAAATCTTGTGCAGAAAAAATTGAAACTTCATTTTGGGTTAACTTGGTTTGACGTGTATTGGTTAGCAACATATTAATGGTAATATTCGCAAGATTAGTCTCCGCTTCAACATTATCTACCGATTTTTCAAGGCTGATTAATTGGTCATTTCGAATATGTTTAGTCGCTAATTTTTGTTCATTAGCAACTTTATAAGTTTCAATCAACCCCGGCAAATAAGCCTTAATTCCCTCAACACCACTACGAATCGCAGTTAACGGTGTGCGAAGTTCGTGAGCGATGGTGGAACCTAGGGCTTTGAGGGCTTCGAATTTTTCTGTTTCGAGTTTGGATTTGGAGCGAGAGAAAAAGGTGCCGATGAAAATAGCAACAATTAGACTAACTATTTCCCCGGAAAAGTAAAATGTAATAGGCAAAACGCCCCCACTAATAAGAAAAGTGAAATACGCAATTATACTGCCTAAAATGATCAGCATAATAAAACTTAACCAGTCAACAATTACTATTAGGAAAAAAATTAATTGCATTGCATTCATTAACCAGACTTGAGAAAAGTCATTTTTTAACATCATAAATATAAAAAAGAATGGCAATGTATATAAAATCACTATGTACCAATAAAAAGGAAGATATTTTTTAAATTTTAAGGGCCAATACTCTTTCAAAATAAGAGGTAAACATAAAATGCTGGCTATGATCCTTAAAAATAAATTTTCATATTGCCCAGGAATATTTGTAGAAACTAAAAAATAAAATAATGGGAAAGTAAAAAAACCTAAAATTCCAAACGGTATAATTTGGTATGTTGCGTTCTCTGTGTTTTCATTTATATGATTATTGATTTTTATGAGTACATTATGCATTTTCTAAAATTTTATCATCCTTTATAAATTTTGTTTTATCGGTATATTTTTTATAGCAACAAATAAGTTTGCTTTCAAAGTCATGATCAAGGTCTATTAATTGAGAATTCCTATCGTAAATACCTGATTGTGCCATCCCTTTTAATAGTAAAGCAAGTGTTAATTGGTACTCGTCTAATGGAATTCCATCTTTATCATTGCCATCAAAGTTAACGGGAAAGCCACCGTTTAACAGAATGGCATTATCTGCATCGAAAACTTGGTGACAATCCATGCTTTGGAGTTTATTTTTCCTAAAAAAAGCACCATTAAACTCAATATCAAAAGATGATGCGCTTGCAAGAAAGGGTTTATTCAAGAGTAAATTGTTTTCCAATAATATATCTAGTATATTGCTACCGGAACATCCAATTATTAATTCAATATTGTTTAACGCAGCTAGATCCTTTCGATCAAGATCAGTTTTGTTAAAATTAAGATCATATTTAATAATTTCATGATTAGCCTCTAATATTTTTGATATTGCATTTCCTATGGCGCCATTCCCCAATATTAGAATTTTTTTTAAATTATTATTCAAGATTTTTCTTAAAGATCTGCATACAGATTTTGCGACAAAAATAGATTCTAGGTTTAATTTAGATTTCGATCGCGCAACATTAACAACGTTATATTTTATGTTTAAATTACTTATTTTTTTGTACCCAAATGTTGTTTGCTCGACGCCATGTATTTGGATGCCATTAAGATCTAATTGATTCGCTTGGGAAAGAATCTCTCCACCATCATCCAAGATAATTATTTTTTTTATATTTCTTAAATCAATCTTTGGAAGAATATCTTGTAAAAAACGATTTATATTTTTTTTAAAATCAGCGTAATATGATTTATGGCTATTAAACAATAAACTGGATGGACATACATAAATATTTTTTTTTAATAAATCAGAATATGTTTTGGGAGATGTAGAATAGCATTTGCCAATTAAAAACATATTTTTATTTGGAAGCCCCTTCTTAATAAGGCAATCTACCAAAATTTGGATTGATGGCAACAAATGCTGACACCCGATCAGTAGTGTATCTTCGAAGAATCCATCCGGTATATCTGCTAGAGTCGCTTCTAGCAGTGGTAGATTATTCATAAATGACCATATATTTTATTGTTTGTAAGTTGCCATTGTACTATAAATTCACCATCTTGTGCGAGATTATCCCCAGCATTTAACGGAGTTGCTATGAAAAATAAAATAGCCTTAGTCACCGGCGCCAATCAAGGTATCGGCTTTGCCATTGTAAAAGCATTGTTAAATCAAGGGGATACAACAGTTTGGTTGGGTTCTAGGGATTATAAGGCGGGCGTTGATGCGGCGCGGGGGCTCAATAGTGAGCGGGTAAAAGTGGTTCAGCTTGACGTTACTAGCTCACATGATATTCAATCGGCTAGAACTCAGATCTGGGCTGAAGAGGGGCGGGGGGTAGATATTCTTGTCAATAATGCTGGGGTTTTACTCCATGGGAGCGTTTTAAACGGTCATGAACAAGACGTCATTACCTCTTTTAATATCAATCTTATGGGCGCCTACCATCTCATTCGTGCTTTTGTCCTCGATATGATTGCCCAAGACTATGGCCGGATTGTGAATATTTCCTCAGGTTGGGGCTCTTTTGGACAGGGATTTGGCGGCCCATTTGCCTATGGCATGTCTAAAGCACGCTTGAATGCCCTTCCGGGCATGCTGGCCCAAGAAATGT
>CAZPAA010000135.1:0-6004 GCA_964584425.1 uncultured Gammaproteobacteria bacterium
TTAATCTTTTGGCTTTAAAATATTAATACCCTGTAAGCAATTTCTCGGTTCCTCATCCCAGGCGCGATTACAGGTTTCACTCAGCCAATATTTTTTTAGGTAAGCTTCTAAAGGTTCTTCAGTGACTTGTTTCGTTGTGGTGGAAGCATGACGCAGTAATACTTGATCATTTTTATGAATGATGATCCCTTGATGTGAGACATGCATAAGGGTGCCTATCCATTCACGTAAATCATACCGGGGTCTTACAAATTGGAGGATGGATCCATTAGGAATGGCCTGGAGTTGAGCTTTGGTATCAGAACCAGGTGCAAAAATTTGCCATAAGGGCAAATAGGGCAGTGAGACAAAACTATTGTGGGCTGTTGTTGCGCCAGAGGTTTGTAGTAAGTCTAGGCGATGCTCACGCACTTCTAGGGAGGCACTACAATTAGGATATTGGCCAGTATCATCACCTTGAATACAGATCCGGTCGATCGTTAAATGGCCATACCAGGCTTTTTTATTAATCAATGCGGGCAAAGTTTGGCTATGACCAAAACGCAACGCTATCTCATTAGAAACATCCTCAACATGACCCGCAGCAATATTATTGGGGATCCAATCTGCTTCGGGAAAATGGTTGCGGGTATAAAATGAAATCTCCCCATTTTTATAGCGAATCGCATTTATTTTGTTTTGAAAGTTTTTTAAAATAACTGTTGGGTCTGTATTTAATGGGGTAGTGGCCAATGCTAAGATGGTTTCGACAAAAGTAGTGCAATCAAAGGCATCTAATCGATACAAAGGTTTTTGGCTGTAAATCGCATCGCTGCCTTCTCCTAAGGGTTCTGCCACATAGGGATTTGCAGAAGCAACAAATTGTTCAGTGAGAAAGTCTATGCGCCCGTCTACAGTTTCATTCTGATCATGTGCCTTAATAATCAGATCAACAACCGTCGCATCCCACCTTTCTTCAGCAAAGGCATGGGTTGTGAAAAGAATGAGAATAAGTGCTTTAGATAAAAATGGTAATAAATTCATTATGTTGTTCACCTTTTAAGATCATTCGCCTCATATTATCATAATTTTTAGGGCAGTAGCAGAATATGACAAGACTTTATCTTAAGGTCTTTATGATGGATGATTCAAATTCTTGATTTAACAGCGCATTTAATTTGCGCTCGACTTTTTCTCTTGCATCGCGTAAAAGAATTTGATGTCGCGTTAGTATGGTATTTAATTCATTTTCACATTGACTAATACTTTGGGGACTGGTTTGATCATTTTTTGCAATGTATAGAGCCTTTCTGCATATTAGAATATCTGTAAAAATATAGTGTAACTGAGGAGCAAGATCGAAATATCTAATCAGACTGGAGTCCATGCATTCAATCACTGTACTCCCGCATGCGGATGTTGCATCAAGATCTGCGCGATTTTCATACAGACCTAAAATGTTATCGATTTTATTTTCATTGAATGCCACATGTAGTGCGGTTAATCCTCCACATCCTATTTGTTTGATATCAGGAAGCGTTTGTGCACGCACATTGGCATAATTTTTAGCTAATATTGCAATGGTCGATCTGGTGCGTTTGTAGTGCGCTGCAGAAATAATAGGTGTTGAACCTAAGAAATTTTGTGCTTCAATATCACAACCGAAATCAATGAGCAATTGACACAAAGGAGCGCAACCATATTCCGCAGCAATATGTAGATATGTTTTTTTAGCTGTGCCCTGTTGATATTGTAAATCTGCTTCTGCCCAAATCAGCAATTGTCCAATTTCTACTAAAGTGTTTAATTGAGTAACAGGCGTATATTCTGCCATTTCAATGAGCACGGCCATAGGCGTTCGTGCATTTTCATTGAGGGCATTGGCCGTTTCTTTATCTGCAAAATATTCAATTGCTTTTAGATCCTTGCAAGCAATAGCCTCGAATAACTGTTTTTTTCTATTGGTTTGGGAATGATATAAGTTAAGCGTGCTTGAAGAGCGGGTTTGAGTAAAATTCATAAAATTTGTTTTGACCCCGCGCGTAATAGAATTTTTGCAGTGGATTCAATTTGATTATCTGCTTCTTGACGAATTTTCCAAGTGTTATCAAAAAGTAGATTTGAAAAATATTCAGCTAAAATTGCTTTACGCTCGGGTAGAGGCAGCTGACCGCTTCCTTTCAGATTAGTCATCACGTTATTATAAGCGAAGTAATCACACACGTAGTTGCAACATTTTCTTAATTGATTTTTTTCCTTATCATATTCGGTAACAATCTTCGTGACTTTTCTTGCATATTCATCTGCTTCGGCTTTTATCCAACTAAAATCCCCATTTGAAAATTGAGAACCATCTATTCGATTTGCAGCAAATGCAGTGGTAAAAAGTGATGGCCAATCATTGGTATCCTTTGATTTTAATGTCTCACAAAAATTGGCTTTACCCTCATCAAGTATTTTTTTATATGTGGTTAATGTTTGCTCTCTGTTATTAATCTCGTCACATGCAAGATTGATTTCGTTCAAAAACAGATTAACTGATTGTACCTGTGTTAAACAATAGAAATCGAAATGAATCGATACTGAATCTTTTCCATGGGAGCTATTGCTAATATATGCCAATTGTTTAGGAAATGCCCATTGAAGTGCTTGATTTAACTGCATCACTTTTTGTTGAAATTCATCGAGGAATATTTTTTTTTGTCTTGAAAATGTATAACAGACAAAAATTCTCTCCTTTGTCGAGCTATCCCAAGGTATTAATCCATCCTTAAGTCTTTTTAATACACGAATACAATTATTGCTATTCCAAAAAACCGTGACCCCGTCATTATGCTGGGCAAAATCAATTGCAAAATCCAGGTGTAAAGGATTAATCATATTCCCATAAATACTGTTTTGAAATAGGGCGATGCTATTTTTTATTGCGATGAATTTAAGATTATCTTTTAATAACTCGATAATATTTTGATTAGTTACGGGTATTATCTGGAAAGTATTTAACTCGTTAAAAAAGTTAATTTTGAATTGCATGCGAATTATCTCAATTTTCAAAACGGCCGTGATCTCTTGAAAGGCATAAACTAACATAGTCGCGTAGATAACACAATAAGAGATCAGCCTATATCAATGTAAGTGATCTCTTACAAAAATTCAACATAAGTAGCAGATTAGCTTGATTTTTTTACAAAAACATAGTTAGCATTTATACTTATATAAATAGGAGATTCAAGTGGTAAAAAAATTAAAAAATGATGTGATTGCTGGTTTTAGCGTATTCTTGCTAGCACTACCCCTATGTTTAGGCATCGCGATTGCAAGTGGATTTCCACCTGTTGCGGGTATTTTATCTGCAGTAATCGGCGGCATGTTCGCTTCTTTTTTTGGTGGGGCGCGTTTATCGATCAAAGGGCCTGCTGCAGGATTAATTGTTATTGCACTAGGCGCCATGACGCAATTGGGTTATGAAAGTACTTTGGCTGTGGGTGTAGTTGCCGCTTGTATTCAAATATTAATTGGCATTTGGCGCAAAGCAATGATTGCCGAAGTGATGCCACCTTCGGTGATTCATGGCTTACTGGCAGCGATAGGTATTATCATCGTTTCGCAACAAACTTATGTGATGATGGGTTTAACAGCTGGTCATGCAAAGCCGCTGGAATTATTATGGAACTTGCCATTTGTAATAGGGGATGCAAATCACATCATTTTCGGCTTAGGTATTTTAGCGCTTATGATTGCCATCATCTGGCCTTTGATTAAAAAAATAGCGTTTATCCCTTCTACGATAGTCATATTATTAGTCACCATACCGTTATCGCTCTATTTTAATTTAAATATCACCCAGCCTGATTTATTAATTAATATCCCAAGCAATATATTAGGGGCGTTAGCTTTTCCTGATTTTTCAATGATATTAAGTCCCAGCAGTCTTAAATATATTATTATGTTTGCTTTAGTGGGCTCAATTGAATCGTTATTAACGGTTTGTGCAATTGATTCTATTACACCGCATGCGAAGGCATCTGATTTAAACAAAGATTTACGTGCAGTGGGTATCGGCAATCTCGTTAGCTCTTTAATTGGCGGTTTGCCTATGATTTCTGAAATTGTGCGCAGTAAAGCCAATATTGATTACGGTGCAACATCAATACGTGCAAATTTTTTTCACGGATTATTTATGTTGGTAGCTGTGGTTGTCTTTCCTAGTGTGATGAATTTAATTCCATTATCTGCGCTCGCTGCATTATTAGTATTTGTAGGGTTAAAACTCGCTTCCCCCACGCAATTTATTCATGCCTATACCCTAGGAAAAGATCAATTGGCAATATTTTTAGTTACGCTGTTTGTTACATTGTTCACCGATTTATTGATTGGCGTGTTATCCGGGATTATCTTGAAAATAATTATTCATGTCGCTAGAGGCAATCAATTAACAAAATTGTTTTCCCCCATGATCATCTTACAAAAAAAGGAGGATACGATTCATATTGTTGTTGATGGGCCGTTGACCTTTTTGAGTTATTTGAAACTAAAGAAAATGATTACGCAAGCTTTAAAACAAAATGCGCGCATTATTATCGATCTAAATGCCATTACATATTTGGATTATACGGCATTTAATAAAATTAAAAATTTGTCTAATGAGTTTGAAGGAGTGGAGACTAGCATTGAAGGCAATCAGGAGTTGATTCATTTTTATCAAGAAAGGAAGACAAATTGCCAGAGTATATAGAATCCATTTTTAATAAAATACCTCAGCAAGGTCCACTTGAGTTTTTCGTACACCATAATACATTGCATCACCATGAGTTTATGAATTTTTTTGATGCAGTAAAGGTTGCTGCAATTGAATACAATGCAAATGCTTTTATGCCGGAAGAATTCTATGTGCATAAGTACAAATTAGGTTTAATCAAAGATAATGCCCTACATGTTGAAATACAACGGTTTATTGAAATAAATAAATTAATATTATCGCCTGATATTGTGTGGACATTGTTATTTGATGAAAGGCATCATGATAATAAAAAAATAAAAAAACAAATTGATGACTTCCAAGAAAAGCATTATTTTGTGCGGCCGGTTTATTTTTCGCAAATAATAAAGGATGATTATGGTATTGATATTGACTTTCATGCGAGCGACATCATTTATCGCTTTCTATCAAATTATTTTGATTATGGAACAGCCACTTGGGCGCTGCAGCATCGTGAACTCGGCATGTGGTATCATTTTTGCCAATTGCACAAAACACATCATTTTTTGGAAAGTCGATACAGAGTAGAGTTATCAGCATTGATAAAACAGCTAAGTGCAGATAGTCCATTAAAAGCAATACAATTTGTTCTAGAAGCCTTATCTGTAGAAGAAAATGATATTGAGGATTATTTATTTTCTCTTTGTATTAAACACAAGGGTTGGGCAGGCTTTGTAAAAAGTTTGACTACGCATCCTGAGTATATTAAAAATGATGCGATTATCCCAGATCTGAGCGCATTTCTAGCCATCGTATTGCTTTGCGAATATGCAGCAATTCTCACATTTACCCATGATAAAATAAAAGTGCCCAGAGATAAAAAAATACCACAACACAGTGCAAAATTTTTAGCCCGATTTATTTATCAAATGAATCAATACCCAATGATACAAGCTGATCTTTTGGCAGCATTGCCGAGTTTAACAGACTTTAATCGGCAGGAAATTTATCACCGTGCATATGAAAAAACGCTTTATCAACAGTTTGTAAATGCGTATCTTAGCAATACAAAATATGTTGCTTCTTCAACCCCGGCTTATCAAGCCATTCTTTGTATGGATGATAGAGAAGAATCATTACGCAGATATTTAGAAATGGATCCTTCTTGTGAGACTTATGGTAGCGCGGGTCATTTTGGTTTAAATATTGAGTATAAAGGATATTTTGATAAGAGGTATAGAGCATTGTGTCCTATCAATGTAAAACCCGAATTCAAAATAAGTGAAAGCGCATTTAAGGTGAATCGATTTAAGTTGAAAATTTTAT
>CAZPAA010000136.1:0-5951 GCA_964584425.1 uncultured Gammaproteobacteria bacterium
TGGGACGCAACAGGCTGGGATCACGCAACCTGCGATGAGTCGCACGCTCATGCGCTTGCAAAAAATATTTGCAGATCCGCTACTCGTTCGCACGGTGCATGGATTTGATTTAACGCCACGTGCACAAGCCCTATATCCGCAACTGATTCAAACCTTGTCACAAATGCAAGATTTAGTGCGAAAACAAACGTTTGATCCAAAAACCTCGCAGCGACAATTTACGGTAGCAGCTTTAGATTATGAAATGATAGTCGCGATGATTCCATTAATGAAAAAGCTAAATGAAGAAGCGCCACTGATGCAGCTCAATATTCAACAACAATGGGGGAAAAATTTCTCTCATCTTGAAAATGGTGCGATTGATTTTCTCATTTCAGCCGAAGAGAGCACCACTGCTGGATTTTATCGTCAAGCGTTATATAAAGATGAATTTGTCTGTGTGGTGAATCGCGATCACCCCATCGCAAACCGAAAAAAACTTACACTTAATGATTACTTATCACTGCAACATTGCGTAGTTTCTATCACGGGCGTTGGGAAAAGTCAGGTCGATCATGATTTAGCGCTGCTGGGCAAAGAACGCCATGTTGCGATGCGCGTCCCTAGTTTTACCGTGGCGTTGGAAATCTGCCAGCAAACTGCGATGGCCGCGATTTTACCATTAAAATTACTAACACATCACAAGCCACCTTTGTTAAAATTATTCAAATTACCATTTGCCATGCCCACATTAACGGTTTATTTATATTGGCATGCACGTTTACATCAAGATCCTGAGTCTATTTGGCTGCGTAAAAATTGGAAGGTGACACCATGAAAAAAATCTTGATCATTTTAATGATGAGTCTGTGCTTAAATATCCCCATATTTGCACAAGCTGCACAAAAGCTCCCCGCACTTAAAGCGGGAGACACCGTCGGCATCATTTCTAGTGGCTTTCGCATTTTAGATGATATGCAATTACAATTTGCCACTGAGCGTTTGACAGCGTTGGGCTTAAACGTCAAAGTAGGCGATGCGGTATTAGCCCAGCATGGATATCTAGCCGGCACCGATGAAGCACGTGCAAAAGATATTAATCAAATGTTTTTAGATCCCAATATTAAAGCAATTTTCCAGCTGCGTGGTGGATTTGGCAGTGCGCGGCTCTTAAGTCTACTGGATTATTCTGCCATCAAAAAAAATCCAAAAATCATCATGGGCATGAGTGACACCACCGCATTATTATTAGCCATTCATTCCAAAACGGGATTAATTACATTCCATGGGCCCAATGCCAGTATGGCTTGGCCAAAATTCACGCAAAACTATATTAAAACCTTATTATTTGATGCTAAACCCATCACTTATACCAATCCTAAAATCACAGAAGATGATTTAACTCAAACGATTGATCGCATTCAAACCATTCATAGCGGCAGCGCAAAAGGACGTTTATTAGGCGGTAATTTAGTGGTGCTGACGTCCATGGTCGGTAGTGAATATTTACCAGACTTTGATGGCGCAATTTTATTTGTCGAAGATATAGGCGAAGATCCTTATCAAATCGATCGCGCTCTCACCCAATTAAAACTCTCTGGCATATTAGATAAAATTTCAGGATTTATTTTTGGTAAATGTACGGATTGTGAACCGATGAATCCGGGTAGCACTTATGGTTCCCTACGCTTCATGGAAGTACTTAATGAACATATTAAACCGCTGAAAATCCCCGCTTATTATGGCGCAATGATTGCGCATGATACGCGAATCTTTACCGTACCGATTGGCTTAGAAGTAACCATGGATGCCGATAAAGGCACATTCACGCTAAGCGAAAGTGCAACGGAATAGCCATGCCTGAATTACCTGAAGTTGAAACAACCCTACGTGGCATTGAACCACATCTATTAAAACAAACTATTTCCAAAGTAATCATCCGCCATTATGGTTTACGCTGGCCGATTGCGCGGGATATTGAAACAAATCTACGCGGACAGCAGGTTGTAGACTTAACGCGCAGAGGTAAATATTTATTATTACATTTAAGCAAAGGCACTTTGTTAATTCATCTAGGAATGTCAGGACGACTGCAGATCTTAAACGCTGATACCCCTTCGCAAAAACATGATCATGTTGATGTCGTCTTTGGAAAAATGGCATTACGCTTTACGGATCCCCGGCGTTTTGGCGCTTTTATTTGGACAGAAAATGCTGATCAACATATGTTATTAAAACATTTAGGTGTGGAGCCATTAACGCCTGAATTTTCCGGTAAATATTTATATCAACGTGCACAATCTAAAACCTTGGCGGTGAAAAATTTTATTATGGATCAAAAAATCGTTGTAGGCGTTGGGAATATTTATGCCAATGAAGCCTTATTTATCGCAAAAATCCACCCACAAACGCCGGCAAAAGGCGTTTCACTGTCATCGTATGAAGCTTTAGTGAAAGCAATTAAAGATATTTTACGCAAAGCGATCAAGCAAGGTGGCACGACGCTAAAAGATTTTTTAAACAGCGAAGGAAAACCTGGCTATTTCTCGCAACATCTTTATGTGTATGGCCGTGCGGGTGAGCCTTGTATGCATTGCCAAACACCATTGGTGGGAATGATGTTGGGACAAAGGAGTACGGTGTTTTGTGAGCGGTGTCAAAGAGAATGATTGAGGTTTTCTTTTGGCTTCCGTGTTATGAAGAGGCAAAACTCTCACTATTTTCAAACTACAAACGAAACAGCCGTCAATCGTGCATAAGCAAGCACCAACCACTTCGTCCCATAGCGATCAAAATTAACCTGCACCCGCGCATGCTCACCCTGACCTTCAAACGCCAACACCGTCCCCTCAGAAAATTTCTCATGCCGCACACGTGTGCCTAATTTAAATGGATACGCCGCTTGTACAGGATTATCAGGGAAATGATTCACCGTTCGATAACCGCCGGATTTTTGGGATTTAGCAATGCGCACCGGTGATAAAAATTCCTCAGGAATTTCTTTAATAAAACGTGACGGCGGACTCATCGCTTCACGACCATGAAAGCGTCGTGTTTGTGCATAACTCAGGACCAGTTTTTTCATCGCACGCGTCATGCCAACGTAACAAAGTCGTCGTTCTTCTTCGACGTGTTTGTGTTCTGCAATTGCCATTTGATGTGGGAATAAACCTTCTTCTAAGCCGCACATAAAAACTAAGGGAAATTCTAGGCCTTTTGCAGAATGTAATGTCATGAGTTGTACGCATGCTTGATGCGCATCGGCTTGTTCTTCACCGGCTTCTAATGCCGCATGCGCTAAAAAACTATTGAGCAGCGAGCCTTCATCGTGTTCAGGTTGATATTGCCGTGCCGCGGTGATGAGTTCTTCTAAGTTTTCTAAACGGGATTGCATTTTATCGCGATCAGAACTGCGGTATTGATTGATAAGCCCGCTGCCTTGAATCACGGTTTCTACTTGTTCATAAAGGGTATCGGCATTCCAAACTTTTTCACGCAGCTCACCGATTAAGGTTAAAAACTGTTGTAGTGCTTTTGCTGCGCGCGCAGATAATATGTCTTGGCTTAGTAAAGACTCTGCTGCATCCCATAAAGATTGTTGACATTGTTTACTTTGCTCACGAATCATTTCTTGGGTTTGCTCGCCAATGCCGCGTGTCGGCCAATTGACGACGCGCTCAAATGCGACTGCATCGTGGCTATTGGTGATTAAGCGCAAATAAGCTAAAGCATCTTTAATTTCAGCACGCTCGAAGAAGCGGTGCCCGCCATAGATCCGATACGGTATGTTCGCTTGAATCAGCGATTCTTCTAATACGCGTGATTGCGCGTTTGAGCGATAGAGTATGGCAATATCTGCGAATGAATGTAACTGTCCCCATTTTTTAATTTCATTGGTAATAAAATGCGCTTCATCAATTTCGTTAAAGGCTTCATAAACCGCAATATCTTCGCCTTCACTGCCTTGGGTCCATAATTCTTTACCCAGGCGTCCGGTATTATTGCTGATAAGTGCATTAGATGCTGATAAAATTGTTTGGGTAGATCGATAATTTTGCTCGAGGCGAACAACTTCTGCATTTTTAAAATCTTGCGTGAAGCGATGAATATTTTCAATTTTTGCGCCGCGCCAGCCGTAAATGGATTGATCATCATCACCGACGATGGTTAAATAATTCTCAGAGCCAGCTAATAAACGTAACCAAGCATATTGAATCGCATTGGTATCTTGAAATTCATCCACCAAAATAAATTTAAAGCGTTGTTGATAATGTTGTAATAATGCAGAATTATCACGCAACATTTCATAGGTGCGTAATAAAATTTCCGCAAAATCAACCACGCCAGCTTGACGCACGGCTTCTTCATACGCAGAATAAATACGGAGCATAGTTTTTGCAAATAAATCAAAACCAGGTTCAATATGTTGCGGACGTAATCCCGCATCTTTTTTGCTATTAATAAAACCTTGTGCTTGTTTCGGCTTCCAGCGCGTATCATCTAAATCTAAGGCTTTAATCACGCGCTTGATGTAACGCAGTTGATCTTCACTGTCTAAAATTTGAAATCCTTCCGGCAGGCCAGCGTCTTTCCAGTGGAGGCGTAATAACCGATGGGCCAGGCCATGAAAAGTGCCTATCCACATTTGAGATATCGGCATGTGCAGCGCTTCACCCATCCGCGCGCGCATTTCATTCGCGGCTTTATTGGTAAAAGTAACCGCTAATATGGAATGGGGCGAAGCTTGGCCGCTGGCAATTAAATAGCTGATGCGATGAATCAACACCCGCGTTTTGCCACTGCCAGCTCCGGCCAGAATCAATTGATGCGAAGGCGGTGCGCTGACAGCTTGTTGTTGCTTCTCGTTTAAACTGGCTAAAAGCTCGGTTATCATAAAAATCCTGAGTAAAATAAGTAGGATACCCCTAAACCTTATGAAAACCAACCCTACATTTTAATATGGTTCATATTAAAATAACCCCTAATTTTAATAGGCAGGTATTGAAATTAACCCGTAGTTTTAATACGCCAAGTAGGGAAGACCCACTTGGTACGCGAATTGGCCAGCTGCATCGTTTAATGAATCACGTTTTCATGAAACGAGGGTGTTATGCTCACTTTTAATACCCATGATTGGGCTGGTCGATTCTTCACGATTATCCCGAATAGTGCCGGTATATTTCGTGAGAACGAGATAGCTAGATCCTTGTTCTAAAGGATCGGGATAACGTACTTCAGGATTTTTTTGTGCCGCTAGAATCGTTCGTGTATCACAATAACCTATTTTTGAGGGCACGGTCAGACTCATCATATTATCCCACAGCATTTGTGGGGTAATCGTTTCATCAAATAAAGCACTATAATATTTTGCGCAGGCTATCATGGCTTTGCAATGACTATTAATTAAACAAGCCCTCAACTCGGGCAATTGATTAAAATAATTATCTTGCATTAAATAGCTATTGACATGATAAGGATCTTGAAAATTCACATGGGAGAGATAAGCGGTGTCAATCATTTGCTCCCATAAAGTAAAGAAACTATTTTTATCCAAGGTGACAATAGGCTCATTTGATACCATGGCTTGTAATATTTCTATGAAGGTTAATTTTTGATCTTGACCGTAGGTTATTTTTATTTCTCCCTTTTCAATTAAAATACACAGCAAGGCCCATTGAATCATATGTGAGATTTTTCCATGTAAAATTAATTTCAAATCTAATCTATTTTCAGATAAATAAGTGCCTTCATTGATCAGAATTCTCATGATCTCATCAGGGATAAATCCGACGAGTTTGACGGCAGTGTTTCCTAGACCATGTCTTTGTAAAATATTGAGGATGGCTTTTTTTAATAACGACTCGAGTTTTAAAGGTTTGAAGCCAGGATTAGGCACCGGGTAGGTGTAGTTCATATGAAACTTTTCTGCAAAATCTTTACAAAGATGTTTGCTTGGTAAAAATCCATTCGCG
>CAZPAA010000137.1:0-770 GCA_964584425.1 uncultured Gammaproteobacteria bacterium
AATAAAAATAAATAAGTCATACGCCAATTGATTAAAAATTTTGGAACATTTTATTGGGCAAAAAGTCGTTATGTTGGTGTTGAGATTAATTTATGGAAAGAAGTCTCAGGCTGGGTAAAGATTTTTTGGAGCCCTGAAGATGGTGTTTGGGAAGAAAAAAACTCTCTACAACGATTTTACCCAGAAGGTGACATAAAAGCGCAATTTGCATTTGAAAATAATATAAATAATCCTTTGTTTTTTAGAGTTGATACGATCCAAGATTCTAAAGCACGCATCGGTGATATCCAACTTTATTGTTTACATGAGAAATAATATGAAAATGTATTTAACCCAGTTGAATTTTAAAAAAATCTTACCGTTTTTAAGTAAACATGGCATATGGCTTATACCATTTATAGTGGTGATATTTTTTTCATTTTTAGCAAAAAAATATCAATGGGATGATCCGCTTATTTATATGCGTTATATTAGAAATGTTCACGATGGTTTTGGTCTCGTTTATAATCCTGGGGAGTTTTTTAATGGGATCACTTCCCCACTGTTTTGTTATGTAATCTTGCTCTTTTCATTTCTTCTCCCAACTATTCAAACGACGGTTGTTGTATCGTCGGCTGTTTTTTTTACCTTGGCTTCAATTTTTGCTGGGACATTGTTTTCAAAAAATAGATTGGAGTTAATTTTATGTGCAGTAGTTATCGCTTCATTTGGCTATTTTTATTCAGTTTATGGAATGGAAACTCCGCTTTTTTTGATGTTAATAGGGTTGT
>CAZPAA010000137.1:780-5949 GCA_964584425.1 uncultured Gammaproteobacteria bacterium
TACTGATAACATTCAGCCTTATGAACTGGGACTCGCGGTAGGCCGAGTTCTGAAGCACGTCTCCGCCGGCGCGCAGGAAGCACCTGAGTATCGGTTTTATATATGACCCCACTCGTATCATTTGCTTTTTCAACGACGCGCGGGCAGATTCAACCCATGTCAACAACCTCACTCACCCTCAACCGAAGTGTTGCGCCCTCTACTTGAATGGGCGGCTGCCCGAACGTCACACCTCTTACACACCTATTATTTCTTTATTTTTATAAAATAAATTTCCCTTGCTTTTTGATTGCATTAGCACTTTTAATTATCACAAGAAGTGAGGGTGTTTTTTTAGCTGCCGTCACAGGAATAGATTATTTAATTAGATACAGGAGACTGCCAGACTGGAGGTTAATGGTTATAGCCGCATTTATTTTTTTGGTGCCCTTCATATTTAATTATTTTTATTATGGCGATTTCTTTCCACAAACGGGCAGTGCAAAAATAGATCAAGGGAAATCTGGGTTATGGGGGGAGACTTTAATTTTTCTTAATGCGCAGTATTTAATTGCTTCGGGATTTGCTTACAGCTACGTTTCATTTTATTTCTTTACTATTTTTTCAGCCATCGGGGTGGCAACTTTATTTAAAGATAGAATCGCGATTATTTCGATTATATTTTGTTTTCTTTTGCTTTGCTTTTATACGGGCCTTAATATACCTTCATATCACTGGTATTATGCTCCATTTTTTTACTTTATTTTAATATTTGCTACACATGGATTTTTAAAGGTGTCTTTATATTTCTGTGCTAAAAAATATTCACCGTATGGCATTATCTTGGTTGTATTATTATGCAGTGTAGCCGCTTACTCGTTTTGGAAAACCATTTCATTTGAGGTAAAAGGCGGGGTTCAGTATTATGAAGATGCAGGAATCTGGATAAAACAAAATACGCCAGAAAATGCGTCTATTGCGATGGTAGAAATTGGCACAGTGGGTTGGTATTCAGAGCGTAGAGTGGTAGATATTTTAGGCTTAGTTAACCCTTATAATGCGAGTTATATTGGGCAGAGAAAATTCCATAACTGGTTACAGCATTACCAGCCTGATTATATCTTAAGGCATGAGCCCATCTGGCCTCATGAGCAGTCCATTAGTATTCTGGAAGCCAGTGGTGCTTATATTCCTGAGCAAGGATTTCAAGTGCCAGGACTTATTTTACTTAAAAATTCAGGAAAATATTCTGATAAAAGGATCGCTGATATAGAATATTTATTTTATGAACACATCATATCTGAACAAGTAGACACAATAGAACGTTATATTCCTGAGAATAGCCCAATCATTGTACTCGGTGACAAGGAAAATCATATTCCTAAATATTTTAATAGAAAAAACATAGTTTATTATGATGCATGGCCAGGGACTGATAAAATCTTAAAAAAACAAATGCCGGGAGGAATTCTTTTTTGTGAAACAGGCAATATTGAGAAAATAAAAACAAACCCCATGGTAAAGAAAAATCCAACCTTGTTTAAATTAGATGGTTGTTATATGTGGCTTCCTGAAATGACATTTGTACAAGCCTCCATTCCTTGTGAAGGGGTCATTGATTTTGTTGAATCGAAAAATAAATTGGTTGTGGATGGTTGGCTGGTTGTTTCATCAAAAGATGGAGTTGTCCCGGACGATATTTTTGTGACATTAACTAACGATAAAAATGAAAAGATTAATATTCCTACATTGCGAATGCCGCGCCCAGATGTGGGTGCTCATTTTAACCAAAAAACCTTATTGGATTCCGGTTTCAAAATTAATGAGGATGTTACAGGTTTAACCGGCGACTATAATGTTAATATTGCTTTTGTGCATAAAGGGAAACTTGAATATTGCGATCAATTTAATGTGCCTGTTCACTTAAACGCCCAATAAAAAGGTCAGCTATGTTTAATGAATTTGTTTCTAAACAATTTCTACTTTTTTTAGTGACCGGTGGTACGGCTGCGCTGATTAACTTTGGAAGTCGAATTATTTATAGCCAGTGGTTTGATTTTTATATTGCTGTAGTTCTTGCCTATGTTACGGGTATGTTCGTTGCATTTATCTTAGCCAAAGTTTTTGTGTTTACTCAAAGTGATCAAAGTTTATATGCCTCAGCATTTTTTTTCCTGGTGGTCAATTTAGTGGGTGTCGCTCAAACATTGATGATAAGCTTGGGCCTTGCATATTATATTTTACCATTTTTGGGAATCACGGTGTTTATGTTAGAGATTGCGCATGGTATTGGCATAACAGTTCCTGCATTTACCAGTTTTATTGGTCATAAGCGCTTGTCATTTCGGAAGAAAGCATGAGCAATTTTATAGATAAAGTAAAAAGAAGTCATTTGTATATTCTATTCTTGTTTTCAGTTTTTTTCGGGTTATTGATGAGTAGACGATGGGCGCAAATTATATCTCCCCAGGTATGGGTCGAAGATGGTTCTCAAATCGTAAAACGATTTTTGATTGAAGGGTGGGTCGCATTTTTTGAGCCAGTTAATGGATATCTTGTTACCGTTCCTAAAATAATTTCGATAATATCTTTGTCGATATCTTTATTACATTATCCATTAATAAGTACGATCTTGACTTGGATCTTTATTGCCATGGTCGGGGTTGCGATTACCATTGCGCCAACACGACTCAACGGGAAATTTTTTTGTGCAATAGCTATTTTTGTCATTCCTACGGCTCCGGAAGTTTTTGGGTTGACATCTTATGCTTTTTGGTGGGCAGCATTACCACTATTTTTATTAACACTATGGAATGAAAATCATTCTAATTTGGGGTGGAGATTGGCTTTTTTAATCTTTGGAGGACTATCCTCCCCAGTTATTATTTTAGTATTACCGATTTTATATTTTAGAGTCTATTTATATCGAACATTTCGAGTTGAATATATCATTGCAATAATTGCAACTTTGATTGCGACAGTTCAATTATTTTTTATTATGAGTGGTTCAGCTGGTCAAATTCCGCCACTTTATTCTATTTTGTTGAATACGGTTCCCACTTTTTTTGGTGGATATCTGCTGGGTAACTGGATTGATAATCGTATTGAGTTATGGATAATAGGCCTGGGTTTGATTTTTGTAATGCTGAGTTGGTTTTATGAAAATAGAGCGAAGGTGTATAGTTGGATTTTAATGTTTTTATTGTTGGGATCAATTGGTTTAACCGTGATGCGTGTTGATCCAGCTGCTCTTCATCCGGCAGTGGCTGGGCCACGATATTTATTTTATCCCTACATTTTAATTTCATGGGTGCTTATTCAATATTTTTGTACAACAAAAAAAACAGGAGATCGTCTTGGTCTTGGAATCATAGGAATGATTTTATTAATAAATTGCCAACCTTTATGGGAACAACAACATGAGGATTTACAGTGGTCAGCCCATGTGCGCACTTGTCGTTTATTTGAAGATTATGCGATTCCGGTGCAATTTCATGGTCCAAAAACTTCAGCATGGTATTTTCAAATACCGGGGGAAAGTTGTGAAAAATATATATCATCTACGAAAAAAGAATACCCTACTTTTGCTTATGTTGTCCGAGATAAAAATATTGAACACCCTAAGATTGCACTCATCAGTAGCACAATGACAGGGACAGATTTTCAAAAATCACAAATTGACGATTATCAAGTGATAGGTTCATTTGTCACTTCGGATGCAGATACTGGAGAGGTAGTGGTCCGCTTACGACGAGGAGATAGTTTTCTCTACCGCTCTGGTCCTAAAATGGCTGGGCAAAGTATATCTATTGAAGGATATGAACAGACTTTTCTTGCTGATTTGCCAGGAGGAGCTACGGACTGGGTTACCATGGAATTTTCTAATCCTCATTTACCAGATACTTTTGTTGTCACAATAAAAGATGACGGAGTGAATTGGGGGTAGTGTTCTGCAATTGCAATTAAAAAGTAACGGCAGTGGCATTACATGATTTGTCCATCTTTTTTCAATAAGGCCGCAATGTTTTCGCCAGCCATTCCTGGTGGGGCCAAGATGATTAAGCCTAATTCAGAATAATGATTAGGACGGGTGTCATTAGCCGCTATGATTTTTAAAATGATATCTTGATCCGTCACATCAATATCGCCCACATAAGAAAGCGTAGGAAGGGGCTCTGCAGGAGGGCCTGGAATTTGATTATTCACTATTCCTACAGTTTTACCTTCATATTGAATGGTGATATGACTATGATCAAAGGCTTTTGAAGCATAAATCCATACAGACCAAATGTCAGGTTTGGCCGGTTTGCCTAAGTTAACGTTAAACGTAAATGGCGATTTGCTGTCGAAGGCAAATAAAAAGTCGAATGGATTCTCACCTCGACGAATGATTTGCAGTGGAGTCGTTGCATCATTGTAGATTTCCACAAATTTAAAGGATTTTATTTCTTGATTTTTTTCCTTTTTGAATACAGCAATTCCAAAAACTAAAACAATCAAAATTAGTAAAATTATAATCCATTTATTCATTGTGACACCTAGTGTATGATGGACCTATTCTACTTGATTCTTTCACTGCGCGTCAATCGTGAAAACAAGGTGAAGTACTTTATATGTCCGGAGTATACTATTTTGGCAATTCGTAATAAATTAAAAGAGGAAAGGATGAATATAGCTTTCAGAATGGAAAAGAAAACAGTTTTACTATTCATTCTTACCATTGCTTTTTTTGAGCTGATTCGTACGGCGTGGATCACGGATGATGCTGCAATAACTTTAAGAACGGTGCTTAATTTTATCAATGGATATGGCCCAACCTTTAATCTAGATGAGCGTGTTCAAGCATACACACATCCGCTGTGGTTTTTATTAATTTCTATTTTATCAGTGATAGTAATGAATGTTTTTATCGCAACATTTATATTATCAATAGGCCTATCTTTAATCGTTTTGTGGGGTATAGTTTCACGTCTTGGAACAAACTTTTGGGCCTCCATTGTTGCGGTGGTTGCATTGATGTTGTCAAAAGCGTATGTGGATTTTTCCGCATCGGGACTTGAAAATCCTTTGTCCCATTTACTTATTTTATTTGTTATATTTTTTGGCCTTAAAGCAACCGAGCGGCCTAATTTTACTGATAACGTAATATTTTTCTTGTTTTGCTCTTTTTTATATTTGAGCAGACCCGAT
>CAZPAA010000138.1:0-5894 GCA_964584425.1 uncultured Gammaproteobacteria bacterium
AAAAAAGACCGCAGCGGGATAAAAAAATAAAGATGACCAGCATTAAAGTTCAATAAATGATAAGTTACGTAGCCTAATAATGCCGAAAAACCTAATCAAATTCATTGCAAGTACCCCTAAAACCCGTCTTCTGGTATGTGTTTGCGGGTCATTCATCGTATATTTTTTCCCAAAAAAAGATTAACGATTTATCATAGATGGGGGAGATTGCAATAAATACTTGAAAGAGGCAAAACTCCTATCAGGGCTACCGTCCAAATGGGCGAAGGTCCTGCGGGGACTTCGCCATGCTCGCAAGCTGCGCGTGAAAAGGGACCGAAGGCCATCCCCACCTTCGCGGGGACAGGCTCCATTTGGCTCATTCACCGAGGAGAGTTTTGCTCTTTTATTAAGAGACGAGAAGTTAATAAAACCATGCCCATTTTTTGATTTTTTGATCCATTTTATCATAAAATCCTTATATTTCAATATATTAAATATATATTGACTAACTAACTTAGTTATGTTAAATTAGGACCTTAAACTTATAATTGAAGCCGGAGGAATCCCATGCCTAAAGATTTTGAACAATATATTGTGCCCGTTGTTGATTTTATTACCAAGCATGGAAACGCTGAATTATTAAGTAAGGCAATTTATACATATCATGGATATCTTACAGTCCTGCCTCGCGTATATATACCTACTGCAAGAGGGTATGCTGGAATTAAAAACATTAACCGAACTAACATACTTCAAGAGATTTTGAACGTCGACTACTTTTGGGGTAACGGCAGCAGCCCTAAAATTAATAATGAAAATTATAACGAAATTTTACATAAGTTGTTGGAAGTGCAAAATAAGCACAATTCCTCATTAGGCTGGGATATTTTGCTGTGCTATCTCACCACAGCGATAAAAGATTCAGTTGGCACTACGGACGAAATAGCAAGATTGCGGAAGTTTCTTGATACGAACAAGAACAATAAAATATATACTGATCAAAATGTTAAAACCCTAATCGATGCTTTAGAATTAAATCTAATCCCCGAAGGACTAATCCCTGAACAGATTATTATAATTTTGAATAACTATATCCAAAATAACCCAAAGATCTCTTGGTTTGGTGAGGAAAGAGAAACAGTTAACCATGCGCGAAATATCATTCAGACTATCCAGCGAAACTTTCAGCTTGATAAGCCTGATAATAATCAAAATGTAAAAGAACGTATTTCTAATATAATAAATTCACCAACAGAATTTTCTAATCAATGCCAAGAAGACGAGTTCAATAACTTTGCTGCACATCTAAAATTTATGTTAAAAAGCTTAGCAGTAAATCCAGATGAAGTAGCAAAACCCCAACTCTTCAGAAAAGAATCGAAAGATACGCCAACGGGAGTAATAGTGTGTTCCATTAATAATAATTAAAAAGTATAGAACTCCTCCCCCCTTTCATAAAGGGGGGAAGGATCTCTGAACCTACTTCTCTTGGGAAATCCCCTGAACCCTATATCTCTTAATAAAAGTGCAAAACTCTCCCTCGTGAATAAAGCCCAAACGGGTAGCCGGAGTGGACTTTTTCACGCGCAGCTTGCGAGCATGAAAAAGTCCACGCAGGACCTTCGCCCATTTGGACGGTAGCCCGGATAAGAGTTTAGCCTCATCAACAACGGAAGCCCGATTAGAGTTTCGCCTCCCTCAAAAACACGAGAGCCAGAAAAGAATTTACTCACCCTTTCCCTCCCTAGATATTAGCTATACTTAAATTTCATAATAATAAAAAACCAGGTCTCAACATGAAAACAATAATAAAAACAACGACTTTAATACTCACTCTCAGCTTAATCGGCTGCAACGATATGCGCGTCTCCCCTGGGCAAATGAGCACCGTCAGAGATCCGGCCCTCTATAGCGAAGGACCCGATCTCTTAGGTGGTAGCGATACTCCCATCCCTGCTGAAAGCGCCCCAACCTATTCTACGACCGGTGGTGGCGGATTATAGCAAAGCATGGTCTTAAGCTTATGGCTTGGTTATTTTCGGCGATTGATTGATGCGCTTAATTTCATCTTGTGCAGCCGCGACTTGTGATTTGAATACAGGGCTTGCAATGATCGATTTAGATAATGCATCTGCCAAAATAAAGCTGGCTTCAATATCGCTGACATAATGCACACCACCAATGACGCGATCTTGTCCGGTTTTAATCCCTGATTTTAGCAATGCATCGCGTTTATCCGGGAAAATTTCCGCTAATACCAAGGCTGATGTCATACCGCGCGTTGCATGGCCACTTGGGTAAGTATCGCTCTCTTCTTCAGGAATAAACGGCTTTATATTGGGATCGACTTGATAAGGACGTGGGCGTTTATATTTGGCTTTGAATGCATCTACATATAATCGTGCGTCTGCTAATACGGTGTTCATTATCCCATACAATTTAGGAAAACGGGATTCCTCAAAACGCGCGCCTAAGGGTTCGTTAAAATGACTCGGATCTAGGGTGACACTCGCCCAAGCTTGTAAATAATCATAATCAGTGCGACGGCTTTGTTCCCACACTAAAATCGCGCTATCAATTTTTTCCTGAACTGAATCTTTTGCTGGAGGTTGTGGCAATAACTCCTCGGAAATATCTTGCGGATTCACAAAAGTTGGCTTACCGGCTAATCCTATTGGGGCAGCCCAAGTGGAAATGCTGAACAATAAAGTAAAACATAGCGTTAAGATACTGCGTGACAACATAATGACTCCTTGTGAATGTTAAAATGAGAATTGTGTTTTCTCATCATTGCCGGCCCAAGACCCGTCATTGCGAGCCGTAGGCGAAGCAATCCAGGTTAAGGTCTTTGAATATAGTTTGAACCTGGATTGCTTCGCTGCGCTCGCAATGACGCTTCCATTTAGAAGTAATCCTAACATGCCGCAAAAGTAGTCTAAAGTCAAAAGATTCGTGCTAAAATTATTCTCTTTATACATCACGCGGATCACACCTTGACCATCATCCTCACCACCTTCGCCCTGTATTTGCTGATCATTATTGGCATTGCGCTTTACGCCTATCGACAAACGGCTAACTATCAAGACTTTATCATCGGCGGACGTCGTTTTGGTGGTTTTGTGACTGCAATGGGCGTTGCGGCGACGGATATGAGTGCTTGGCTGATGTTAAGCGTGCCTGCAGTTTTTTATTTATATGGGCTGAATCAAATTTGGCTGCCAATAGGTTTACTGTTAGGTTCTTTTATTAATTGGCAAATGATTGGACCAAGATTGCGAATTTATACGCAATTGGCGAAAAATTCTCTCACTTTACCTGCGTTTTTTCAGCACCGCTTTCTGGATAATGAACGATCTATGATCCGTATTATTACTGCAATAGTTTTTCTAATATTTTTTACCTGTTATGCCACTTCTGGATTTGTTGCCACCGCAAAATTATTCGCCAGTACTTTCGAGCTCGACTACAAAATAGCACTTTATGTTTCTGCACCGATTGTGATTTTGTATACCGTGATCGGTGGATATCTCGCGATTAACTGGATTGATTTGTTCCAAGGATTTTTGATGCTATTTGCCTTGGTGTTATTGGCCACTTTACTCGCACTGCAGCTTAATCAGGATATTACCCTTATTCCGCATGCGCAAAACGTAGCGTATCGTTTAGATCCTTTGCATGATATAACCTGGATCTCTTTTGCATCGGCCATCGGTTGGGGCCTAGGATATTTTGGACAACCCCATATTTTGGCGCGTTTTATGTCCGCACAAGATCCGGAAAAAATTCGGATCGGTAAATATGTGTGCTTAAGTTGGATGGTGCTCGCATTTATTGCAACGGCACTGATTGGGCTGATTGGATTTTATTATTTCCCAATTGGATCTTTATTTTCTGCTGAAACAATTTTCCCGATGCTGACTCAAACTTTATTTTCTCCTTGGTTTTCTGCTTTAGTTTTTGCTGCAATTATTTCTGCCATTATGAGCACTGTTGCAGCGGTGTTATTTACTGCGGCCTCGAGTGTGGTGGAAGATTGTTATCACCCACTGTTTCGCACAAATGCATCGAACCGCGAATTAATTTGGACTGGACGTGTGGTGGTATTAACTGCCGCCTGTATTGCAGCGTTTCTTGCGCTGCAAGGTGAAAATCCTAATATCTTTAAATTAGTTAGCCATGCGTGGGGTGGTTTAGGTGCTGCTTTTGGTCCGTTAGTGATCATGTCGTTGTTTTGGTCGCGGGTGAGTTATTTAGGCGCGGTTCTAGGAATTTTATTTGGCGGCGGTGTGACTTTAATTTGGATTTATTGTCATTATAATTTCTCGCTGCCGATTTTTGATTTGTATGAAATGATTCCTGGGTTTTTGGCTAGTTTTATAGGCATTTTTGTGGGGAGTTATCTAACCCCACTGCAATCTACGCAGATTGCGCAAAGACATCAGGAGTTTTTGGACGCCGTAAAATCTCAAATCTCTCTTTAGCGTGAACACTCGTAATATCATAAATGTTATAATTTAGCCAATCCCTTCCATGAATCACCTGCTAATCTAGGTAGGAATTTCTCATAAATAACTCCGTAAGCTTCCTGTGCTTGATATGTTTGGTTTTGCGGTAGTGATAGCAAAGGAGTGATATCGTCATTAAAGCCAATATCTTTTTGTTTCTCATATAAATTTTTCTCAAACTGTGCACGCGATACTGGCGTTTTCGCACGTTCCATGTAATGTTCAAAAATTTTGATTATTTCTTGGATGTTCAAATTATGTATTTGTTGTGAGACATACCAAAAATCATATAAATCTCTGCCCTTTTTACGCTGATATAGTGCTCTTAGTTTTGTTGCCAATATTTCTTCAATTGGATGTGTTCGCACGACACAGCTTCCTGTAAACCAATCGCTTTTTACTGAAAATGGAACATGAGTATGTGTTTTTACATGAAAATATTCTCGCGTATTAATTTCGATCTTTAATTTTCTCACACCTGCAGAATCTTCTAGAGGAAATTTATAATAAAAAGTAAAACGCTCATCACTTTGCTTATAGCCAGGTTCGCCTAGCCAATGATCGAGTGATTGCCGCACGCCTTGAGTTGTTTTGCCTATCGGGACTGGCGCTACTTGCACAAAATCTAGATCTTCAGAAAATCGCCCTGCTTTTTCAAAAAATAGTTTATGCAGCGCTGTGCCACCTCTAAATACTAAATTTTCTTGCACAATAGGATTGGTATATAATTCACAAAGCGCTCTGGATAAAACTAAGTCATGCTCAATTTGATCACGCATAACCCAGGGAACAACATTGCCCCAGGCTGTAATATCTAATCTTGGTATCATAATTCATCAGGCTCCACGATTTCATTGACTAAAATATGCCATCGTTTATTTTGTTCGATAATAGAATTTTTGCTATTGGGCACAAGTAAGTGATATTGAGGTTTTTTTATTTTTATAGCATTATACAGGCAAGTTAGATCAATTGGTATTGTAATTTTTTCCAATAAATAACCTAATCGCTCCGCAATAGCAATTTGAATATCGCCTTCCTCAAGAAGTCGTGCCAATTTTTCTGAATCCAGTTTTTCGCCTATTTCACTTAATACTGTCGCTATATAATGAATACTTCCTACTTTTTTGTATTGCAATAAGTCACAAGCAGTGATTTCTGGAGTTGAAACATTAACCATCTTCCCATTGGCTTTTACTTTTTGATAATGCTCAGGTTTAATATTTTTTTTATAAAAAAAATCTATCGATGCTTTTCCGATTTCTATATTTTTTGTGACTTTATTTGTAATTACCTGAAAGGTACTAATGAGCTGATGAGTAGCACCATGTATTGCCGCTGCGTTAAGCAAAGCAATATAGTAATCTTGCTGCAAATAAACCATTAATGGCCCGATAAACCATTCTA
>CAZPAA010000139.1:0-5885 GCA_964584425.1 uncultured Gammaproteobacteria bacterium
GGCATCCCCAAATCACAGATTTCAATTCTCTCAGGTTCTAAATCTAGATTAAAACGAGTATCAATAGTGAACCCTAAAATATTTCCGCTAGAAGCTGAAATAACAATCATGGGTAATCACTCATGAAAATACCCATTTATCACTTGCTTACCGATACATTTGTTAAATTTTATTGGCCGGCTTAAAGCCTGCAGAAGAAGAAGAGGATGCAGTAGATTCTGGCGCAGGTAAAGCGTGTTTAGAATCATTGAATAGAGTGGCACTATCTACTGTAAATATACTGAACCTCCTATTCGACTTGGGCATTTGTTCTTCAATGTCAAGGATATAATCATAGACTTGCTCCATTGTTTCTTGCAGAAAATTAATTCCAGTGTGTCTCTTACTGTGCGGGCTTTGTTTGGCTTTTAATTCTTCGATGACATTTAGCGTGATGTACACATTATTACCCATCATTAGGTAAGGATGGCCATCCATAGACTTGGGTTGAGCGCCTGTTTTATTCTTTGCTTTTAGAATATCAGAAAATTGAACAGCCAATATAATGATGTTGTGTAAATTAACTACATGAAACAGATGAAGGTTCACATGTTTTTTAGGAGTATACTTTTGTTCATAGCTTTTCCAAAAGGCCTGTGAATCAGTATTAATATTATCCATTGTAAATCGTTCGTCTGTAAAATCATCAATCATTAAGTCCACAACTTGTTCATAAACATCGCCTGGATTAAAACCTTCTTGTGGTAAATGTAGATAGAGTTTTTCAAACAGCGCATCGTAATGATCTGAAAAATGGGTATGAAGATATAAATCTATTAAATTTTTCATATGTTTTTGGGTTTTGCATAAAGTGATGCTGGCAAGAATGCAAGCCCTGATTGCTTTTTCCAAATTTATCTTCATCCCTTCTTTTTCTCGTGGATTGTTATAGTCATCGCCTGCCGGGCAGCTTACAATACCTATTTCCACAATGCTAAACATCAGGTTTTCAAGAAATTGATTCAGATGAGTGATATTTTGGTTTTTCTCATCAAAGAGTTGGGCTAGACCGTTAAAATAACGTTTATATAATTCGTTTTTATTCATCATAATTTGAATATAATGAAAGGCAAATTGAAATAATGCCGTATGGCCAAAAATAACATCCCCATTAAATAAAGTATTGATAGTCCGATGCAGTGTGCATAAGGCTATATAATCATGAGTACCATAACATTTAATTTCAAATGGCACTTCTATTTGTGCAAATAAATCATTGTCAAATATTCGGGCTATTTTACTTAAAAAATATTGATAGATAGAAATTTGATCTTTATCCTTGAGTAGATGGTTAGACCGCGCCAGTCTTTCTGATGTCCATTTTCCTATATTAGACACGTTGTTATTATTGTTGTTGTTAGTATTCTGCATCCCGACCACCATATTCCGTATTGGAAAATGATGAGAACGACTAATTAATAATCCCAAAGCTTTCTCACAATCCTGTGGAGAATATTTTATTTTTTTTGCATAAGTAATTGCAGTGGAAATTTGATCCATGCGTTGTTCGTTAGGTGAGTTATAATTAAGAAAGCACTCAATGATGCGCTCAATTTTCTCAGGATTGTTTTTAGCGGGTAGCGAATATGTGTTACTGTCCATGTTAGGATAAATGGCGGTGGTGATGAAAAACACGCTTGTGATCACCTCCATTTTTTCAGTAGTCTTTAGTTTCTTATTATTAAAAAATGAACTATCCTTGAATGCCAATAAAAATATACTTTTAGCACGTGCCTCGCCATATAATTGATATAAAGTATAGATTGTATTGAACATGGATTGGGTTACCAGTTCTTTAAATTCATTCCTAGAGGTCTGTTTCCAAAAATTTTCAACGGTTGTACTTCTAGAATGATATAGCTTCATCAAGGCCGTATAATTGCCTTGTTCATTTAAATTAAAAATTTGCGCTAATTCTTTATTGTCTTGACTACCGCTTAGTGTTGGCGCTTGATTAAGTACCAATGCTTTATTAGCGGCAATTGCTTTATCCATGACTGCATCATTATCTTCTATATCTTTATCTTTTTTGAAGTGAACTTTTTTGGTTGTATGTTGTTTTTTAACATTTGCTTTAACTTGTTCATGCTTGACGTCAGTTGGCGCAAGCACTGTTGTCGTTTGTGCTTCTATCTGTTTTTGCGCCTTTTCTAATTCATACTGATGTTGTTTTAATAAATTTTCTAATGTATATAACAGATTTTCATTTCGCTCCACAATGGTGCGCGAGTTTTTTTCAATTCGTTTAACAATGTCATAAGCTTCTTTTACATTTTGATATTTTATTATAGGCGTGTCGCCATTGGGGCTCAGGAAATAGTCAATATTTTGATGGGGTACTTTTTCCATTTTATCTGCAGGTATTTTATTGCAAAGCTCTGGTATTTGACTAATTTTTGCAACCAAGGCTTCATAGTGCTGACAACGTTGTTCAAAATTCTTTTGCGCAGTAAGAATATATTCTGTATCAACTTGTGCTTGTTTTCTTATAATGGCTTTTTCTATGCTGTTTTGTATATGCTCTTTAAAGACTGAGCATAAGTCTTGGAAGGATTTAACATTTTCTACTACTAATTTTTCTTTAGCTAACCGTGCTTCTACTTTAACTCGGATTACTTCGCGCAATCTGGTGTATTTTTCATCGGTAAGAAACTGGTTTAATAGCATTGCTGTTTCTAAATCAAAATATTTGTCAAGTAAGATGGGGATAATATAATCGATAAGCTCTAATGCCAATACGGTTTGATAATCTTCAGCTTTAAACGTGGTATTGGTAAAATCATTGGCTTTTGCAATGACCTGATCTAAGCCTTGAGTAATAATTAAATCTTCTGCTAGAAACAGACGGTAATTTTCTTTTTGTTCTTCCGAATCAAATAGCAGCTTGCCTTGTTGGCGCTGGACTTTAAAATTACTGATACGATTTTTGCGATTACCCGATATTTTTACTTTGAGATCATTGTAAAGTAGGCGCGCATAACAGCTGATAAAAGGGTCTATTCCTTTTTTAGATAAAAAATTACGAATAACCGTAATACCTAATGCATCAAAATGAGCGCCTAATTGAGGCTCTCCCCAGACTTCTAATTTCAGGTGATCCAATAAGGTGGTAATCAACTTTTTGTGTTTATCTTCGAGTTGAGGTTGTTTAACCATATCCTCTAGAAATATACGAGGACCCACTTCTTTAAATTCAAAGCCAGTAAACACCACGGAATGAAGCCCTGCCCAGCGTTTGGCATAATCCATAAAGGATTGGGCTTGTCTATCCCATGGTTTTTTGTAGATATAAGCGCTTGTTTTACGAAGGGTAGCATTAGCAAGTGGGTTTGGCATATACGTGTACTCAATGATATATTTAAGTTGAATTACTTTATCATATAAGGGTAGGGGTATTCAATAGCAAAAGGGGATGAAGGGATTCGACCCAAATTTCCACTTGAGCTATTGCATTTGAAACCAATGCAGATAGTTTTAAGGCGTACCAAAAACAATGAATAGAGAAATTGCAGGCAGGAATTTTTAGCATAATTAATGCAATTAAAGAAATAATCGTAAAATACGAGCTCCATAACAAGAAAGATCTTAGCAAATTCTGGAGTGATCTTATATTTGTAGATAAAATTATTTAGAATAACACTTCAGTGTAGCTTCAAATTAAGTGGTGCATCAGACTTGGCATTTGCGAAATTGCAATGCTAAATTACCTCTGTGCTTTTAATTGAAGTTCTATCGATCAGCGTGATTATCATGTTTTGCTACTGCCGATTTATGAGCTATCAGTTTATTTGGCATCTTAATAGGCTTCAATTTTATATCAAGTTCACACCCAACAGCTGCAGCATATTTTTGCAATTTCTATTCTATTTCCATCATAAATTGCCAAAATCTCGTCATCCATGAAGAATGTTCATCCCCTTCTTAAGAACTATATTAGCATATATGCTAATATGACTCAAGCTTTTAATTTTACATTATGCATTATTTATTTTCTTGGCCAGATAGTTAAGGTAGGTTGTAATGCAGTAAAAATACCCATTTGTAAGGATAATTACCTACTTGTGTATGCTTATTATTAGTAAGGGATGATTGTAGAAAGCGGGGGCGAGGGAGAAGAAACCACGAATTAGTATTTATTTAATATACTGAGTAATCGCTTCGCCAGAGGGATTAAAGTTAATACCTAAATATATAACATGATTAAGCGCAGTGTTTTGCCGATTAAATAAAGATTGGGCAATATAACCCACCTCTAAAAAAATAGTTTTGGATGTCGGAATGTCTAGACCAATAAATAATTGGTTTTGATCAATCGTATCTGCATCTGACATCCAATTTGGTTTATTTAAATTAATAAACATCTCATCGTAAATTAGAGGCGTATATTTATTGAATAATTTAGCGGGAAAATAGAATGAAACTTTTTCTCTCACGCGATTATTCCAACCTGGCTCATGCATACGCGAAGTTTGTTCAAATCGAGTGCGTGTTCTGATCGTAAGCATATCATTTTGGAATATTTGCCAAACCATTTGTTCCCAAATGCGATTTTCTACGGGCTTATCATTGGTCACATCATGACTCAGCCATTGATATCCCGACCAAAAACTTAATGTTGGAGTATAAGCATAGCCTAAACCTGCATTGATCCAAGTAAATTTATGATAATCTCTTTGATCAACAAAATGCGCACGCGCGTCAATGGCATAGAATATTTGCTTATTGTTTTTAAAAGGATCACTGATACTGGCATCAAGCCATAACTGTCCTTGTTGTTCTAAGGCAAAAATAGGATGTGAAAATATTAAGAATAAAAATAAAAAAAAATAAAAACCTAAGTGCCTTATCCTAACCATCACATAAAGGCTCCAGATCAACAAACGTTAAGTTAAATATTTTGTTACCCCTTACACTACGTCCCGCTTTATCTCATTTAAAATGCGCTAACTTGGTCCCATTGTTTAGCTTCAGCATTTTGATCATACCAAACTCTGCTATAAAACTCGTGATGACTGCAACCAATACGACAGCTACAAATAATGATGATCCAATCAATTGCATTTTTAACGCTAAAGCGCCCATAATAATTTCCATAGAGCCACGTGAATTAAGACCAAAGGCAATGGCGCCTGATTGTCTATTAGGTATACCCGCTAAGCGCGCACCAATATATGAACCTATTAATTTACTAAAACAAGCAAATGCAAATACAGCCAAGACTATCAATAAATTAAAATTAGCGGCAAAGTTTAATTTTAAACCGATAGAAATAAAAAATATTGGTGCAAAAAAGTTTAAAATAAACACTTCTAGTTGCTTTAGTAATTCTAAATTTTCACCCATAATTCTTCGGCACATTATTCCTGCAATAAAAGCACCCAAACTAGAATGTATATGAATGGCATTAGTAAAAGAGGCAGTTAATAAGCAAATACCTAATAGCATCGCTAAATCATAAGAAACGTTTGCACGAGGGCCCTCTTTTTGTGAAAAGACTTTGTTCATGATTTTTTTCTGACCCGAGATAAAAAACATCACTGCAAAGAAAGTGATAATATAAAGCAAAGTATAAAGAATTTGCATATTAGATTGTGCCGCGTTGACATAAACCAATATCGAAGAATAGAAAAACCAACCGACAAGATCGGTAATTAAAGAAACGCCCAAAATAGTAATACCAATCGGAGTATTCAGAATATTATGCCCCATTAGTATTCTAACAATAATGGGGAATGATGAAAACCCGATAATGGTTCCAAAAAAAATCAGGAAAAACAAAAAATAGATCAGCTGTGCCATCACTATGTCTTCAACCGAGAACCGCGAACTGAAAACCCATCACTGAC
>CAZPAA010000140.1:0-5885 GCA_964584425.1 uncultured Gammaproteobacteria bacterium
TTATATTTTCCAAGATAAAAAAGTATTAACAGGAATGAAGCTGACTATTTTTGATATATTGCCACTCAAAGGAAGCCCGGTGTTAACCATGACAACGCGCATACCGGTGACAGATTGTCATTATAAAATTATTGGCGCAGCATTTTTTATGCATCGTATTTATGAAAACGCCCAGCTTAAAGAATTAGCTAAAATAATATTGTGCAATAACAACAAAAAAGGCGCATCACTCATATTGCATGAAGAAAATATTTTAAGCAGTGGCAATGAATATTATTCACTCAATGAAAAGGAATTTGAAGTATTATGGCTGCTCTCTCGCGGCTTAAGCCCAAAAAAAATTGCACAATTTTTTTTACGCTCACCACGTACCATCGAAGAATACATTAATAAAATAAAAGATAAATTTGGATGTCATCATAAATCTGAATTGGTAGAATATGCGATTAATCTGGGTATTTTACACTATCTTCCAATCAGCCTTGCACGGGGAGCACAGGCTTGACATTTGCGAAATTGAAATGTCAAATGTCAAGCCCGACCCCATAAACTCAATTATTCTAAGTGCCTCAAAGCTGTATCTGAAAAACCCCCGAAAACGTACTCACATACAATATATTCGTACGAGGATCAACAACCATGCTTATAGACGGCGTATTCGCTGGGAATCCTTCACTCGTGATAATTGACCAAGGCTTATTCCCCTCGAGATGCGTTCTCCACACACCTTCGTCCCCCATAAAGCAAAAACCTGAGCCCGTGCCTGCATATAATGTATTCCCATTTAGCAATAAACTTTGCACCGCGCCTGTGCCGGGTAAAGGGGTTGGTGCTGCACCCACGGTTTCCCATCTTGCGTTACCTTTTTGGATTTTTAAGCTAAAAACGCCATTTTCTGCAGGAATTGTTGAATTCCCCACAACGCCGGTAAACAATCTACCTGAAGATTTATCAAACAAAAGTGGTGCAATATTGCCATTTCCAGGTGCGCTTCCGCTCACCTGCATCCATGGATCTTGATTGTGCTTTAAATCCAAACTAAACACTCCATTTTCAGTGCTGCGACAATCGTGGGTAAATGCACCAGCATATAAAGTCTGCGACTGCTCATCCAGCACCAATCCATAAACGCCGCCTTTTGAAGGAACATTGGAGCCGACCGGTGTCCATTTCGTTTCTTTATTGAGCTTCAATTTTGAAACACCGGCACCCAAGCAATCTCCCACGTACAATATTTGTTTCTCGGAATCCAATGCAAAATTAATCAAACAACCGCCGGGTGAATTTTCACCGACGTGTTCCCAAACAGCCGCAGGGTTTTTAATATCTAAACGGTATACACGCGAATCAGCGCCACGCGTACCCGCATAAAGGGTGCTGGTATTCTCATCAAATAATAAACTGACCACCGATTGATTAAATGGATTTGTGCCACCCACCACTTCCCAGTGGTTATTTTGAGCAGTTAAATCTAAGGAAAGAACTTGATTGGTATCGATACTGGCGGCATAAAGCGTTTGCGTATCAGGATCCAAGGCTAAAGCAAAGACATCCAATATTACATTCCCTGTTTGCTTCCACGCATTGCCAGCGGTCGTGGATGCTTGAGGCAAAGGCTCTGCAGCCGACAAAGCCAATACACTAGAAAGAAAGACGCCAGTCAATAATATTGCGCGGATGATTTTATTCATTTATAGGCTCCAGGCTCACAGATCGTCTATAAAGAATATGCTATTAACATAACTATATCAAGCCAGGAAAACTGTGGAACGGGTATATCAAGGTTTCCCAAAAGATTCTTTCGCTTTTTCCATTTCTTCTGGAGTAACATCTTTAACATGGGTCGCCAACATCCATTGGTGCCCAAAGGGATCCTGCACGGTGCCACAACGATCTCCCCAAAACATATCTATTAACGGCATTTCGACTTTTGCCCCAGCAGCCACCGCTTGTTTAAACGCATCATCCACATTTTGCACATAAACATAAAAAGATACTGTAGTCCCTCTTAGCGTTTGTGGTGATTTGACAGATTTATCACCCATTTCCTCACCAATGAAAAAAATTGAATTTCCAATTTTAAGCTCTGCATGCATGATAGCCTTGCCATGAGGAACAGTCATACGCAAAAGTTCTACCGCGCCAAAAGCATCTTTATAAAAATCAATGGCTTTTTCGCCATCATTTACTGTGAGCATAGGTGTTAAAGAATGAAAACCATCTGGAATACTTTTTAATTGATTTGACATATTTAATTGCCCCTATTCAAATGTAAGTTTTACTGTATACCTGCAGATAATTGCTACATTATAGTCTAATTTCAAAACAAGTTACCAAGCCATCAGATAAATGTCCCCATTTTAATAAAATGCTAATGATTGCTTATATCCGCAAATTATTGTTTAATAAAATTTTATTGAAAATAAGAATAATGAACGAAAAATATATAAAAAAATCCGATTATATCGCTTTTGCAGGCTATCGAAAGATAGCCTGCAAAAGAAAAGTTCCCTTTTATTTTTTTAAAAATAGCATATGGTCGAACTCGATAATAAAAATTCTTTATTCCCTGAAACAGACAATCAGACCGCTAAATATGATAAAGCCAATTCAAGCCCCCGGGGATTTATTTTTAATGTTGTTAGGTCTAAAATATAATATTTTTACATATTGGAGGTATCATGGCTCAATGGGTTATCACAAAAATTCAAAATCAAATTTATTTTACAGCAGATCCGTATACACCCTATCCTACGAAGGAACCAAATGGACCTCAGTTTATTGATCAATCACCCAATCTTTTTTCGGTGCAATATACAACCGCCTGTAATAATCAAATTAAAATCGGATTGGCCACGGGTGGATTTAAGGCCATATCAAGCGCCACGATCGCGCACTTTTTATCTGGCTATATGCGAGATCTACAGCAAAGACGTCCTATTTTAGATAATTACGATGCAGTGCTGGATGATCTTACGTTATACCTTGATAAAATTACATTTACTACTGGTTTTAAAGGATCAGAGTATGTGTTGTCACAAACAAATATCGGTGTTGGCATGTATTTTAACGAAACGACAAGTATCGGTGGTTACAGTTGTGGTGATACCTTAGACGAAGACATTGACAATGATTATGGTGTTTTTGCTGATTTTGCTGATTTTGCTGATTTTGGTGCTATCGTCGATGAGGGTCGTTATGGTAGTTTTGACGGCATTTATATGGACTACTGTTTCTGGGGGGATATATGGCCGAGAATGCTCAATAATGCTACGAATGATAAAACCCTTGATTTGCCACTCAAGACATCGCTGCTCCCCTGGCTTGAAGCGCAAAATCCTTTAAAACTAGGAAAAGAAGTCATTTCACAGGCAGAATATAATGGTAAAGCATTAGAGAGAAATTGTGAGATCATCGCCATCAATCCACATGGCATTCAACTTTTGGAATCAGCGCGCACAATGTCTAATCCATTATTAACAAGGCGTTGGGCTGATTCAAATCCATGTCGTACAATGACAAGTGCTCCAAACCCTGTTATTCCACTTAAAATGAATCTTTAACAGTAGTTATTGCGGCGCCGCAGCTTTATCCATTATTTTTAACCATTTTTGGGAATATGGAATAATCTGTTCCATGCTGTTTATTAAACTCATCAAAACTTTCTAAACAAGCCCCTCTCGCCGATTGGGGTGAGGCTTAAAATTTAAGATTTTAAAAAATGTTAAGCCTTACCCCATCACTGAAAATGAATCTTTGGTCTAAAAAATTTATTGACTTTATGAGGAAAAGTTGGCATAATAACATTCATTTAATTTTCTTTATAATCAATATGTTAGATTTAAATAGGAGACTCATATGACTGATATCAATACAAAACCTGCGGATAAAGACACAGATCAGCTTAAAGGTGAGCGTAATCTAGTCCGACTTCAGTTTGGGGTTTTTATTCTAGCGGGCATACATAGCTATTATTATCCCGATCCAGACGAGCCAACTGCTTCAACATGTTTTGCCATTACAGCCGCTGGTTTGATTCTTAATGAATTGGTAGCCTATGGTGCTAAAGTAGATCCTCAAGGAACTATCCACCAAGTCATTGACTATGCAAAATGTCTAATATTCCCTCCAAAAGAGAATACATCTTCTGCAAATAACGCTAGCACAGTGCGCCCTACTACCTAAGTTTTAACAGTGATGCAAACTGAGGTTTTTCTAATAACGGCGGCAAATTGTTCCGTTCGGTGTTTTTAAGTCTAAAACATTTTTGTTTGAGGATATAAACCCTCATCGCACACCAAATAGGTTTCTCATTTAATCCCCACCCCATGATGGAGTCGATGACAATGCGACCACACTCTTCATGCACTTTGATTTTTTTATTGACTACCGATTGCAATGCAGACAATTGTTCAGTATAAGCAAGATCTGTTGGAGGATTTGGGCCCTCAAGTGCTTTAATTTTTTGCAAGACGCAGATAGCGCATAAGCTATAATAAATGGAATCATCATGATTCCATGCAACTGCAAGTTTGTGTAATTGTGAGAATTCATTTTGCTCTAGCCAAAGATGCCATTTGTGATAAACTTCTATGTTGGCTCCATGATAAATCAGTGCGTTTGCCAAAATATATTGCTGCGCTTCCATCAGTTCCGATAAGGGATTATTTTTCATCTCTGAACACGGACTTGCTAGATGAAATAAAAAAATGAATACCTGTATAATGATGCCAAGCGATGGGCGGTCCAAAGGAGATTCGCTTGTCATGCGAGAAATCACTTTTTTTAATGTTTCGTATACTTTACCGTCTCCATATGTTTCATATAATTGATCGTCTTCATGATCTAAAAGATATTTTTGCATAGAATGGTAGGTCATTCCTAAACTATAAATATCAGTTGCGGTACTGCGTTTTTCACTGTAAAAACACTCAGGTGCGGTATATTGCTCGTTGCCGCCTGTTTGCTTACCAGAAAATGAGCAAGAGAGTCCAAAATCAATGATTTTAATTTCTAAAGACTCTTGAATGATGAAATTGTCCTCTTTTATATCATTATGTAAATACTCTATTCGATGCAAAGACTCGACCCCAGCTGCCATACCTAAAAATACTTTGAGCAATTTTTTAAGCGATAGTTGAGCCGAGATTTTGCTCACGGTTACGCCCTCATAATAATCCATCGCGATATAAGCTTTATTCCCCCAAATGCCATGCCCTCTGAGCCTACCTAAGCGGTTTAACAAATCCACCTCAGCCAAATAATCTGGATAATTTTCGTCATTGTTGATTTTGATATCGATGATTTTGACTGCAAAAATCTGCCCTTTGGTATCCACCATTTTTTTCACCCGCCCCCATTTGCCTCTTCCAACGATAGTCAGGGGTAGACATGGACCCGTCCCAGGGATATTAAATACGGAAGAATAGCAGTAGCGTAATAAATAGGCGTTTTTTCGGCGAAATGGTTTTAATGATTTAGGCTGTGTCTGTAGGGCCTGTTCATGCAATGTTTTCACCCAATTGAACACCCATATCTGAAGCCGCTCTAAAGCAGCAAGCATTTCACGTGTATAGAGTTGGGGTTGATTCACGGATGTGACGATTTGCTGCTCCATAAACCTCATCCATAGTGATATAAATGAGTTTACATACTAACAAGCATCGGGAATAGTGTCAACTCGTGAATATTCCCTAAAACCCTTGGCAAGCCTGCTCATGTAAACCCCATGCCGATAATAAGCTAAAATAAGGGGACAGGCTTGACCCCATCATTATCCAGCATATTGAATTTTAATTAATAGTTTGTTATATTACACTATAAAATTATTGTCCGATGGAAACCATTTATGCATACTGGCAACTCAATATCTGGAACAAGTCTCA
>CAZPAA010000141.1:0-5832 GCA_964584425.1 uncultured Gammaproteobacteria bacterium
ATATTCCACTCATTTTATTCACCTACTATAACCCGATCTTTATCAACTCAAGTCAGCATATTTTAAAACAAGCAAAAGACGCGGGTATTGATGGAATTTTAGTCGTGGATTTACCCTTTTTTGAGGCGCAGCAACATTTAAAAACCTGTGCCGAGCTTGATTTAGCGCCCATCGCCGTGATTGCGCCCACCACACCCGTTGATCGCATCAAAGAACTCGCACAGCAGGGTAGGGGCTTTCTCTATTACGCTTGCCAAAAAGGCACTACTGGCGTTAAAAAAGATTTACCCTCTGATGCCAAGGATGCGTTGGCCATCATAAAAAGTGTCACAAAACTGCCGGTGATTATAGGTTTTGGCATTGCCGATCGCACCTCGAGCAGCGCCGCAGTAGCGATCGCAGATGGTTTTGTGGTAGGTTCTTATTTTATTCAGGCGATTGAATCAGGTATTTCGCCTGAACAATTAACTGAATTAGTGAAAGGGTTGAATCCTTTCACTTGAAACGTAGTTCGTCATTGCCGCGCTACGCTCGCAATGACGGTGCAAAGGGTATAAACACTGTTATAATTTAACCATTTGGAAGAAAATCATGTTACTCACCGATGATATTAGAATCAAGCACTTAAACCCGATTACTTCACCTGCTTTATTAATATCGCAATTGCCATTGCCACAAGCGGCTGCTCAGGAAATAATCGGTTATCGCAAAGAATCCAGCGATATTATCCATGGTAATGATGATCGATTGATGGTGGTTGTGGGCCCATGCTCGATCCATGATGTCAAAGGCGCAATTGAATATGGAGAAAAACTTTCAAAACTGCGTGAAGAATTAAAAAATGATTTACACATCATTATGCGCGTTTATTTTGAAAAACCACGCACAACTGTGGGTTGGAAAGGCTTAATTAACGATCCACATTTAGATGGAAGTTTTGATATCAACACAGGCTTATCCATTGCGCGAAAATTATTGATCGATTTAACTCAAATGAAGTTGCCCGTTGGCACTGAGTTTCTCGACGTTATCGTTCCGCAATATATTAGTGATGTCGTCTCCTGGGGTGCCATTGGTGCACGCACGACGGAGAGTCAAGTGCATCGCGAATTGGCTTCAGGTTTATCCATGCCTGTAGGGTTTAAAAACGGCACCGATGGCAATATTAAAATAGCAATCGATGCCATGCGCTCAGCGCAAGGCTCCCATCATTTTTTAAGCGTGAGTAAATTAGGTGTGCCAGTGATTGTCGGCACTAAAGGGAATATGGATACACACGTGATCTTGCGCGGCGCAAGCAATGGCCCCAATTATGATACGGAGCATGTGGCTTATACCATGAAATTATTAAAAGAAAATAATCTGAGTCAACGCATCATGATCGATTGCAGTCACGGTAATAGTCAAAAAGATCACAATAAACAACCTTTGGTTGCGCAAAATATTGCACAGCAAATCAGCGCAGGTTCTACCGCGATTTGCGGGGTCATGATTGAAAGTAATTTAGTTGCAGGTACCCAAGCGCTGAGCGATAAAAATAAACTGATTTATGGACAAAGTATTACTGATGCCTGCATAGATTTTGAAACCACGGTACCGGTTCTACATCAACTTGCGCAAGCAGTAAGAGCACGCCGTACATTTTTAGCAGGAGCGGTCCATGAGTAATGCACAAGACGCGCTAAAAATTATCCGCGATAAAATTGACAGCGTTGATAAAAATATTTGTGACCTCATAAATGATAGAGCTAATCTTGCAATAGAAGTTTCAAAAATTAAATCTGGCCTTAACACACCTGAATATTATCGCCCCGAACGCGAAGCGGAAATATTACGCCGCATCATGAGTGATTACCATGGTGTACTCAACAAAGAAGATGTGGCGCATCTGTTTCAAGAAATCATGCGTCTTTGCTTGGCCCTGCAACAGCAACAAAAAATTGCTTTTTTAGGCCCCATTGGCACATTTTCTCATGCTTGTGCACTGCGTCATTTTGGCCGTCATATCGATATTCTGCCGAGTGATACGCTTGAAGATGTATTTGTTAGTGTTGAAAATGGTGAAGCACATTATGGTCTAATTCCATTTGAGAATTCAATTGCAGGGGTTGTGAACCCTACCTTGGATTTATTAATTAAATCCTCATTGTACATTTGTGGTGAGCATGTCATGCCGATCCATCAATATTTGCTGCGTCATCCAGATGATAAAGCACCGATTAAGCGAATTTATTCACATTCACATTCATTTGAGCAATGTGCAGAATGGTTAAATTCACATTTACCTCATGCAGAGCGCATCGCAGTGAGAAGTAATGCAGCGGGAGCTGCGATCGCTCAAATAGAACAAGGTGTTGCGTGTATTGCTGGAGAACTTGCGTCTGAAATTTATAAATTAGAAAAAATTTCATCCAACATTGAAACCAATACGCAAAATGCAACCCGTTTTATTGTGATCGGCAAACAAAAAGTTCGACCCAGTGGCCATGATAAAACTTCATTGATTTTTGCAACACCGCATACGCCAGGCGCATTGATTGAACTTATTTTGCCATTCCATCAACAGCATATTAATCTGACTTCGATTAGTTCTAGACCCTATAAAAATCGCAATTGGAGTTATGTGTTTGTTATAGATTTTGAAGGGCATCAAGAAGACGAACATGTGAAAAAGGCATTGAAAGCGCTGGGCAATAGTTTAGGAATGGTGCATATTCTTGGATCTTATCCCGCAGCGGTATTATCATAAGGGAATCATTATGGCTTTTTTTCAGGTAGAACCCTCACAATTGCAAGGAACAATTAAAGCTTCAGCTTCTAAATCGCACAGTTTGCGTGCTGTTTTATTTGCCAGCCTTGCCAAAGGCGAGAGTAAAATTTATGATTATTTGCCATCGCCTGATCTGGATGCCATGATTAATGCCTGCAAACAATTGGGTGCACAGATCACAAGAACGCAAGAACAGATCACCATCAATGGCACCGATGGCCAATTAAAAAATCCAGATGATGTGATTGATTGCGGTAATTCAGGGCAAGTATTGCGGTTTGTGGCTGCTACTGCGAGTCTAATGCATTATTACATTGTTTTTACTGGCGATCATTCGATTCGTTATAGCCGTCCTGCACAACCTTTGATCGAAGGCCTTTCACATTTAGATGTATTTTGCATTTCAACCAAACATGATGGACATGCACCGCTCATTGTTAGAGGCCCATTACAACCTGGAAAAACCACATTACATGGGCAAGATTCTCAGCCTGTTTCAGCATTGTTAATCGCTTGTGCTTTTGCAAAAGGCAGCTCAGAAATTAATGTGATAGAGCCGGGTGAAAAACCTTGGATCGATTTAACCCTAGATTGGTTTACCCGGCTTGGCATTGCTTATCGCAATGATAATTACACACGCTACAACATCGCAGGCAATGCAAAAATTAAAGCGTTTGATTACCGCGTGCCTGGCGATTTCAGCTCGCTCGCCTTTCCAATTGTGGCTGCGATTATCACCCAATCTGAAATTACTCTACAAAATGTGGACATGAATGATGTGCAAGGTGATAAAAAAATTATAGCGGTATTAAAACACATGGGCGCACAGATTATTTATGATGAAGCAAAACGTGAACTTAACGTTAAAAAAACCTTAGAATTAACTGGCATAACCATTAATGCAAATGATATGGTCGATGCCGTTCCCATTTTAGCGGTCGTTGGCTGCTATGCAACAGGTACAACCACTATCGAAGGCGCGCAGATTGCAAGAGAAAAAGAGTGCGATCGACTTTCTGCAATGACCCAAGAGCTGCAAAAAATGGGCGCTCAGATCACAGAAAATCCTGATGGCCTAATCATTAAACACACAACACTTAAAGGTGCAAAATTAAAATCACATGATGATCATCGTATCGTGATGTCATTGGTTGTTGCTTCATTAGCTGCAGAAGGAGCTTCTGTCGTTGAGGGCGTAGAATGGGTGAAAAAAAGTTACCCCGCATTTTTTAATGATATCACCGCGTTAGGTGCCAAGGTTTCAATTACATCATGAACATTATTTTATGCGGATTTAAAAGTTGCGGAAAATCTACGGTAGGGAAGGCGTTGGCACAATCGCTTGATTATAAATTTGATGATACCGATGCTTTGTTAGAAGAATATTATCGTCAGGAAAATAATGAAGTCCTAGGCGCTGCAGAAATTTATACCAAACACGGGCAAGAGATTTTTCGAAAATTAGAAACCGATGTCGTTCATAAATTAGAACGATTAGACGATCGCGTCATTGCGCTGGGCGGTGGAACCGTATTAAACCCAGAGAATGTAAAACATTTGCACCATATTGGGAAAATCATTTATCTACGTGCAAGCACAGATTTATTAAAGCAACGCATATTTAGAAAGAGGGTGCCTGGTTTTATCGATAAAGACTCTCCCGAAGCTTCTTTTGATATGATTTACCAAGAGCGCTATAAAATTTATGAACAAATTGCAGATTTTGTGATTGACGTTGATCATAAACGTGTGGATGAGATTGTAGAGGAAGTAAAAATAAAACTCCCCCTTTGAAAAGGGGTTGTTGCATAAATATGGATCTCTTCGTAGGGACGCAACATGTTGCGTCCGGGTGTTTGGGCGATCATTGAACTATGGATACCACATTTTTTTATGGGTAATAAATTAATTTATGTGGTAACAACGAGTCTGGGACGCAACATGTTGCGTCCCTACAAAAAATAGCATTTTTTTATAAGGATCTCATTCATGGCCACTAATTCATTCGGCGACATTTTTAGAATCACCACCTGGGGCGAATCTCACGGTAAAGCCATTGGCGTTGTGATTGACGGCTGCCCCTCAGGTTTAGAGATTCATGAAGATGAAATCAACAAAGCACTTGCACGTCGTGCACCTGGACAAGCGTATACCACGCCGCGCTCGGAATCTGATCTCGCCGAAATTTATTCCGGAGTATTTGAAGGTAAAACCACCGGCGCGCCCATTTCTATTATTATTCGCAATAAAGATGCAGATTCTTCGCAATATGCGGACATTAAAAATCTACTGCGCCCTGGACACGCGAATTACACCTACATCGAAAAATACGGGATTTTTGATTACCGCGGCGGTGGCAGGGCTTCAGCACGCGAAACAGCTTGCCGCGTAGCTGCAGGCGCAATTGCGCAAAAAATTCTACGTCATTATCAAATTCAAATTGTTGCATATATAAAAGTGGTAGGTACAATCACCGCAACCCAATTACCCGAATCTATTACAGAATTACAAACAGCAACCTTAAATTCTCCAGTCAACTGCCCCGATCCCATCGCAGATGAAAAAATGCGCGCTGCAATAACGCAAGCCAGTGAAAGCGGTGATTCATTAGGTGGCGTTATCGAATTTCACGTTGAAGGTTTACCCGCAGGCCTTGGCGATCCCGTATATGAAAAACTCGAAGCAAACTTAGCAAAAGCAATGCTAGGTTTACCCGCAACCAAAGGCTTTGAAATCGGCGAAGGTTTTGCTGCAGCCAGTATGCAAGGTTCAACCCACAACGATGCATTCATCAAAGAAGGTGAGACAATCCGCACGCAAACCAATCGTGCAGGCGGCACTTTAGGTGGTATTTCCACCGGCATGCCATTAATAGGGCGCATCGCATTTAAACCTACTTCTAGCATTAAAAAAGCCCAACAAACCGTTGATTTATCGGGAAATGCTGCAGTATTTCAGTTACCAGCCAGTGGTCGCCACGATCCCTGCGTTGCGATCCGCGCCGTGCCTATTGTCGAAGCCATGTGTGCAATCGTATTAGTCGATGCATTATTACGCAACCC
>CAZPAA010000142.1:0-5791 GCA_964584425.1 uncultured Gammaproteobacteria bacterium
CTTATAATGCGAGGCGCCATGGTTAGCATGAGTGATACGAGCAGGAAAAATATGGGCTTTATTGCAGGGTATTGGCAAGCTCACTCAGGCGTGCGTTTGGCTGCTGTGTTTTTCTTTGTTATTTTCCTCGCACAAATATTATGGATTTATCCCGCCTATCATCAATTCGAAAAAGATGAACTGAATCGCTTAAGTTACACAGGTCTTGCGATAGTGGAAGCTTTACTAACCTTGACCGCCAGCGACATCACCCCAGAAGAAATGCGCATGCTAGGCGAGACCTTAAGCCACAATACCCCATTAAAAGGTGCACGCATTTATACCAATGATGGCAATTTGCTCACCCAATTTGGTGAATCGCCCAAGTTTGAACCTTATTAACTGGGCCAAGATTGGAATCATTGGATGACCGGCCGAATTGACAATGGCAGTCGTATAGAAATTGCTTGGTTGCCACAAGATACTTATTCACCCTATTTAATCGTAGGGCGTTTAGATAGCTCCCATGTTCAATCCGCATTGGATAATTTTTTAGCCTTTTTATTGCGAATGGTTTTTGCGGTCACTTTTGTCTCAACTTTGCTGATTATGTGGATCCTACGTAAATCTAATTTCAGACCTTGGTTAGAAAAAATAACCGGGGTTGATCACCTAAAGCCTTCTAATAAAGTCCGTTAAAATCCCCCTTTGGAAAAGTAATCAAACATCTCAAATCCCCCGCCCTAAGAGGGCACCCCCTTTTTCAAAGGGGGATAGATACTACGTCCTAAATTTTTGTTATAATTCCCTCTTTTTATTGTGCGAGGGAGTATTGCTATGCCAACTTACGAGTACACATGTAAAGCCTGTGGTCATCATCTGGAAGTCTTCCAAAAGATGTCTGATCAGCCTTTAACCACATGCCCTCACTGCAATAAACCTGATTTACAAAAAATCATATCCGGCGTCGGCTTTCAATTAAAAGGCGAGGGCTGGTATGTCACTGATTTTAAAAACCCCAATAAGTCTAATAAGGAGAGTTCATGAGTATGCCCATGCGTAGTGATTTTTGTGGAAAAGTGGGGCTGTCTCATTTGGACAGAACGGTAAAATTATGCGGCTGGGTACATTCCAGACGCGATCACGGTGGCGTTATTTTTATTGATTTGCGCGATAAAAAAGGTTTGGTGCAAATTGTGGTGCGGCCTGAAGATACCGCGTTATTTTCTTTAGCTGAAAGTTTGCGTGATGAGTGTGTGATTCAAGTGACAGGCGTAGTACACAAGCGTCCAAAAGGTACAGAAAATAAAGATCGTGCGACCGGTGAAATCGAAGTGATCGCAAATGAAATTAATGTGCTTAATCGCGCAAAAACACCCCCATTCACACCGGACATGCAACAAAATATCAGTGAAGAAGTGCGCTTGAAATATCGTTACATTGATATTCGCAGACCCGCGATGTTACAACAATTACAACTGCGCGCCAAAGTCATAACCGCAATGCGTTCATTCCTTGAAGCGCGTGAATTTTTAGAAGTCGAAACGCCATGTTTAACGCGCACCACGCCTGAAGGTGCGCGCGATTATTTAGTGCCGAATCGTCATATTCCAGGTACTTTTTATGCGCTACCTCAATCACCACAAATTTTTAAACAGTTATTGATGGCGGGCGGTGTTGATCGTTATTATCAAATCGTGCGTTGCTTCCGTGATGAAGATTTACGTGCAGATAGACAACCTGAATTTACCCAGCTTGATATTGAAATGTCATTCATTGAAGAAAATGACATTATGAATTTTATGGAAGAGATGATCCGCGAATTATTTAAATCCGTTTTAAATATCGATTTGCCAAATCCATTTCCGCGTATGACATATTTCGAGGCGATGCAGCGCTACGGCAGTGACAAACCCGATTTACGAATTTCTTTGGAATTAACCGATATCGCAGATTTGGTGAAAGACGTCGATTTCAAAGTATTTTCTGAACCTGCCAATGACAAACTAGGTCGCGTTGCCGTTTTACGTTTACCCAATGGTATTGATTTAAGCCGTAAAGAAATTGACGATTACACCCAATACGTCAGCCAGTTTGGCGCAAAAGGTTTAGCATATATCAAAATTAATGACATCCAGCAGGGCAGAGAAGGGATGCAATCGCCGATTTTAAAATTCTTAAACGATGCCGCACTCCAAGGAATTATTGATCGCACCAAAGCACAAACCGGAGACGTTTTATTTTTTGGTGCCGACAAAGCGACTGTTGTCAGCGACGCTTTAGGTGGATTGCGCTTACAACTCGGTCGCGATCGTGGTTTTATTGAAAGTAAAGCGTGGAAGCCGCTGTGGGTAATTGATTTCCCAATGTTCGCATATGATCCTGAGCATGACAGCTGGGATCCATTGCATCATCCATTCACTTCACCACGCGATCCTGATCCCAAAGCAATGCAACATTCTCCCGCAAGAAGTATTTCCCGGGCCTATGATATGGTGCTAAATGGAACGGAACTGGGCGGCGGCTCGATTCGTATTCATGACGTCGATATGCAACTCGCAGTCCTAGAATTACTAGGATTTTCCGATACCCAAGCTTGGGATACCTTCGGACATTTACTCAGTGCACTCCAATTCGGCGCCCCCCCGCATGGCGGTATTGCCTTTGGCGTAGATAGATTAATTATGCTCATGACTGGCGCAAGTTCAATCCGCGATGTGATTGCATTCCCTAAAACCCAAACTGGACATTGTCCACTTACCAATGCACCTGCAGTGGTACCTGACGAACAATTACGTGAGCTTGGCATACAGGTGAAAGGGAAAAAATAATCTAATAATGTGATCGTCTATTGGAGGTTGGGGGGCATTTTAAAAAGTGGGCTAGCAAAGCCTATCGCAAAACTTTTTAAAATGCCCCCCAACCTCCAATAGACGATACTTTATAATATAAAAATAAAGTGCAAAACTCTTACCTCGTAAATGAGCCAAACGAGTGACATGGGGGCATTTTCAAAAGTTTTGCGTTAGGCTTTGCGGTAGCCAACTTTTTAAAATGCCCCCATGTCACTCGTTTGGTCGGTAAGCCCGATAAGAGTTTTGCCTCTTCTTGTTCCACATAGATTGCTATCACTCAATCATCTATGATGTAATATCACTCGCAATTACAAACAGTTAAGGATGAAATATGGCCGGACATAGTAAATGGGCGAATATTCAGCATCGTAAAAATGCCCAAGATGCAAAGCGTGGAAAATTATTCACCAAGTTGATCCGCGAGATCACCACCGCAGCGCGCATGGGTGGCGGCGATGAAAATAGTAATCCACGTTTACGTTTAGCGATGGATAAAGCGTTTACTGCGAATATGTCTAAAGACATTATTACGCGCGCCGTGAAGCGCGGCGCCGGTGGTGAAGATGATACCCAGATGGAAGAAATTACCTATGAAGGTTATGGTCCTGGCGGCGTTGCGGTTTATATTGAATGCTTAACTGATAATCGTAATCGCACCGTCGGAGAAGTGCGGCATGCCTTGACCAAATCCGGTGGTAATTTAGGGACAGATGGATCTGTTGCTTATTTATTCCAAAAAAACGGCCAATTAATTTTCGCAAATACATACCATGAAGATGCCATCGTTGAATCCGCGCTAGAATCCGGCGCACAAGAGGTACAAACAATGGACGATGGTACTTATGACGTACGCACTGTACCCGAAGATTTTGCTGGGGTGAAATCGTTGTGAACGGATAAAAAATTAATTCCAGAAGTCGCTGAAATTACATTTATACCCAATTTACACGCGAGTGTGGATATTGAAACCGGTAAAACCATTTTGGGATTAATTGATAAATTAGAAGATCTAGACGATGTGCAGAATGTGTACACCAATGCGGATATTCCGGATGGGAGTTATCGGTAGTCCTGATATTCTTACGTAGTTTTTTTGGTCGCCCGAAACTTCGAAATAATGTCGGGAATTGTAGGTCTATCATCGGGATTAAGTGCATAGGTAGAAAATATGCAATTTATATAATCTAAATTTTTGCTATTGAAGGCAGCTGATAATTCCTCTTTTGTACAGGGCGTGTTATCTTCCATGATAATATGTTGAGCCAAATCATCTGCACCATACATCCATTTGTCAGCTTTTTTTAAATACATATCTTTGCGAATCATCATGTCACCAATTCTACCCAAAGCCCAAACATCGCTAGCGGCACTATAATTAGGAATAGAAGCTAATTGTGTTTTTCCCAGATATTGATTTTTAATCGGGATCTTTTTTGAATAATAAGCCAACAGTTCTGCTGCTTGAGCAAATCCTGTTGTGGCGCAAATAGAAGTAGGGAAATTTCCGCTTGAACCAAAATCTGATACCGCAACATCACCATTTTCCATCATTAATATATTTTTGGGTGTTAAGTCACGATGGAAAATATTCAAAGCATGCATTGCGTGTAATGCGACTGCAATTTGCCAAAATATTCTTATTTGATCGTCAGGTTTAATGCCTGTGGGTATTGCATCAGATAAATCGCCGCGTGGTGCATACTCGATAATTATCTGATTACGGGCAGATGTAGGATCGAATGCAAAAGCCAGCAAGTTAATAATGTAGGGTTTACCTTTGAGTTGAAATAATATATACAGCTCATTTGCATAAATGAAAGTATCAATGCCGCCTTCATGAGATATAAAATTTTTCACAGCAACAGTTTTATTATTGTGTTTTGCTCTAAAAACGTCTGCATATGTGCCCTCACCCAGTGATTTACCTTCGCTTTTTAAATGAGAAATCTTGGCGGGCCATTCCTTTTCTTGCGCCATTAGTTTATATAAAGAATCAAATAAAATTTTAACTTGTTTTGTTTGAGACCCGTATAATTCGTGTAATAATGTAATATAAGTAACGGCATAATATGCATCGCGTGATATGGTTGGTTTTTTATTTAAAATCGCTTGATTAAATTGGATTGTTGCGTTAATGCCATGTACGGAGAGTAATATTGTTGCGATATCAAGGAGTGATAGATTGTTGTTGTCTCTGCGCTTATTTTCAACAGTTTCCTTAATTTCAAAAAACTGATCTTCATTGAGTGTCGCATCAAACGCTTGTTGAAATGTGATTTTTTCACTGGAGTTATTTGATGTTCCGGAGTTTGAATGCTTAGAACTGTTTTCGACCTGGCTGGGCTGGTTATTGAAAGTTCGAGGAGAGTTTTGATTCGGGATTGATTTTTTATCAGTGGAATTGTCTGCAGTTTTTTTGCTCTGGATATAACTTTTTTCTTTCCATGCTGCAAAAGTTTTTTTAATTTCGGCGCCACATTCTTTTATTTCATCATAAGTTTTTATCATTTGCCCCATGATTGACGGAACCAGCATGGCTAAATAAACACCCAATGTAATTTTCAATCCGATAGCAGCGGTGATTAATCCTCCCAGAAAGGCTAAAAATCCACTGAAATAGCCAATCCCGCCTGCAACAACAGTGGTCCCTGTGGTGACTCCCAGTGTTTTAGCATTAGGATATTGCGTTTTTTCAGGAAATAAACGATCCCTTAAATATTGAAAATTTTCAAATGGCCGCATGAAGATATGTAAGAATCCTGCAATTGTGCCTATGATGACTTGCGCCGTCATCAAACCGGACTTAACTGCTCCCCAAATGAAATAAATCACCCCTGCTGCAAGTGGAGCTAAATGGGGGTAGGTATATTTATTTAATTTGCTTAGCAGGGAGTTTTTAAGGTCATCCCAAAATAGATTGAGTCTTAATACAAAATCCCGGGTGATGAATATAACGA
>CAZPAA010000143.1:0-5672 GCA_964584425.1 uncultured Gammaproteobacteria bacterium
CCTGCGAAAAATAAACCTTGTATACATTTGGTTTGGAGAGCGTGCGTTAATCCGCGCGGATCAAAAAAATCGTATTCGATCGCGTAGCCTGGGCGTGTGATGTAAGCATTTTCAAAACCTAACATGGATCGCACTAAATCAATTTGTGCGTGGAAGGGCAAACTGGTGGAGATACCGTTTGGGTATACTTCTTCACTGGTTAAGCCTTCGGGTTCGATAAAAATTTGATGCGCTTCTCTGTGCGAAAAGCGTTTGACTTTATCTTCGATGGATGGACAATAGCGTGGGCCTACGCCGCTGATATCGCCGCTGTATAATGGCGATTCTGAGAGTGCACCTAAAACAATTTCGTGGGTTTTTTGATTGGTGTGGGTGATGTAGCACGAAACTTGTTTGGGGTGTTGTTCGCGATTGCCTAAAAAAGAAAATACGGGTGTCGGTGTATCGCCGGGTTGTTCGCCCAATACACTGAAATTGATGCTGCGGCGATCAATACGTGGTGGTGTGCCGGTTTTTAAGCGTGCGACGCTCAGAGGTAATTCGCGCATTTTTTCAGCTAGTTTTGTGGCCGCTGCATCTCCTGCGCGGCCGCCTTGATAATTGTTAAGGCCGATGTGTAAACGTCCTGCTAAAAATGTGCCGGCGGTTAGAACGATTGCTTTTGCAAAAAACTTTACGCCCATTTGGGTGATTGCGCCGGTGACTTTTTCATTTTCGATAATTAAGTCTTCGACATTTTGTTGGAATAAAAATAAGTTTTTTTGTTTTTGAACGGTTTCAATGATCGCGCGTTTATATAAAACGCGATCGGCTTGTGCGCGGGTTGCCCGTACCGCGGGGCCTTTACTGCCATTTAATACGCGAAAATGGATGCCGGCTAAGTCTGCGCATTTTGCCATTGCACCACCCATCGCATCAATTTCTTTGACCAAATGACTTTTACCAATGCCGCCGATGGCGGGATTGCATGACATTTGGCCGATGGTTTCGATGTTTTGTGACAATAATAAAGTTTTTGCGCCCATGCGTGCACTTGCGAGCGCAGCTTCAGTGCCGGCGTGTCCGCCGCCGATAACGATGACATCAAAATGATATTGGTTGTGATGCATTTATTTTCCTATACAAAATTTTGAGAATATTTCGCCGAGTAAATCGTCTGCAGTAAATGTGCCGGTGATTTCGCCTAATAATTGATGTGCTTCACGTAAATGTTCGGCTAATAATTCGCCAGCGCTGGAATGTTCTAGAATAAATAATCCTTGGTTTAATAAGGTTTTTGTTTTTTTTAGGATGTCTAAATGTCTTGCCCGCGCGCTGATTTGATCGGCCTTAATTTGTTTGATGCCGATTTTTTCGAAGATTTTTGATTTGAGCTGATCAAAACCTTCACCGGTTTTGGTTGAAATATAAACGCCGTCATTGTGACCATAGTACCCATCATTATGAACATAGCCCCTGTCATTGCGAGCGAAGCGAAGCAATCCAGATTCTGCGCTCAATTGTGCATCTCGCCTGGGTTGCTTCGCTACGCTCGCAATGACGGGGGGGAGCAAATCTATTTTATTATAAACGCGCAATATCTTCTCAAGATTTAATCTCCCTTTGAAAAAGGGGGGCAGGGGGGATTTATCTAAACTCTCAGCATGCTCCAGCGCACTATCAATCACCCACAACACAATATCTGCCTTTTCAATTTCCTGCTGCGCGCGCTTGATCCCCTCTTGCTCGATGATATCGTTTGATTCTCTTAAACCTGCAGTATCAACAATATGCAGCGGCACGCCGTCCAAATTTATTTTTTCGCGCAATACATCGCGGGTTGTTCCTGGAATATCGGTAACAATCGCAGCATCCTTTTGAGCCAGCGCATTTAATAAGCTGGATTTTCCGGCATTGGGTTCACCTGCCAGTACAACTTGAATCCCTTCTTGTAATATCACGCCTTGTTTAGCAGTTGCCAAAATATTTTCACACGTAAAGAGAATCGCATCTAATTCTGCTTTTACATGACCATCGTTTAAAAAATCGATTTCTTCTTCTGGGAAATCTAGCGCCGCTTCAACATAGGTTCGCAAATAAATAATTTTTTCATTCAGTGTCGTGATTTGATTAGAAAATGCACCTTGCAGAGATCGCGTCGCTGCCCTCGCCGCCTGTTCAGTGCCTGCTTCAATCAAATCTGCAATCGCTTCGGCTTGCACTAAATCGATTTTATCGTTTAAAAATGCGCGTTCGCTAAATTCGCCGGGTTTTGCGTGTGTTGCCCCGAGTTCAATCACGCGTTTTAACAATAAGCCTAGAATTACAGGCCCGCCGTGAGCTTGTAATTCCAGCACATCTTCGCCGGTGAATGAATTCGGTCCTGGAAAATATATTGCAAGACCGGTATCAATGATTTGCTGATCTTGATCTAAAAAATCGGTATACACTGCATAACGTGGTTTAAGTTTTTTATTGAATAATTTTTCGGCGATCGCTTTTACTTTCGAACCTGAAACACGCACAATCCCTACCCCACCATAACCGCCTGGGGTTGCGATTGCTGCGATTGTTGAGCGCGCATGTGCCATCATTTTTCTCGCGCTTGTTTTTCAATCGTCCTTGTAATTAAATATTGCTGAGAGATAGATAAAATATTATTCACCACCCAATATAATACCAATCCGGATGGGAAGGCGATAAATAACACGGTGAATAATACCGGCATAAACATCAGCACTTTGGCCTGCATCGGATCAGGCGGTGGTGGCGAGAGTTTTTGTTGTAATAACATTGAAAGGCCCATGATAATCGGCAAAATATAGTAAGGATCTTTTGCAGATAAATCATGGATCCAAAACATAAACGGCGCGTGCCTAAATTCTACACTTTCAATAATAACCCAATATAAAGCGATAAATACTGGGATTTGAATTAAAATCGGTAAGCAGCCACCCAGCGGATTTATTTTTTCTTTGCGATAAAGTTCAATCATCGCTTGACTCATTTTTTGCTTATCACTGCCAAAGCGCTCGCGCAGTGCCATCACTTTCGGTTGCAGTACCCGCATATGTGCCATCGATCGATAACTACTTGCAGAGAGTTTATAAAATGCAATTTTCACTAATAGCGTCACTAAAATAATGGCAACGCCCCAGTTGCTAAAAATATCAAAGAACTGTTTCATCACCCAAAACAATGCAACAGAAATCGGCCAAAACCAGCCATAATCCAGAGTTAAATCTAAATGCGGCGCTGCGGCTTTCAAATTTTCCGCAATTTTTGGACCTAAATAAAAACTGGCGCCGGTTTTTAAACTATCACCAGGTTGCGCGGTTAATACCGGCCCCATCAATGCAATGCGCGCAACATCCGCTTCTGGATGCCAGCTGATGTAACGATAGGTTTGTGAAGGATTAGGAATAAAACTGCTGACAAAATAATGTTGCAACATCGCGAGCCAGCCACCCTCGATGCTTCTATCTAGATCGCTTTTCGTCATGTCTTTATAAGTGACTTTTTCATAACGTTTATCTGAACTTGAAATCGCAGCGCCTTGATAGGTGGCCAAACCTAACAAGCCCGCATCTTCTCCTTGTTTACGTTTAAATTGTCCATAAAATTGACCGTTCCAAGCGTCTTTGCTGTGGTTATTGAGTTCGTATTCAATATCAAATAAATATTGTCCGCGTTTGAATAGGTATTGTTTGGTGACGGATACACCCTGATCATTTTTCCAAGTTAAATTAACCGTGAGTGTATCTTCCCCTGGTTGCAACTGATACGATTTCTTATCACTTTGATATTGCGCTTGTCCAACTGATGGAATATCAGGCCCCTGCTCGCTGGATAAACCACTTTGTGCGATATAAAGATTTTTTGCATCAGAACTTAGCAGGCGTATATCGGGACTATTTTCATCCAAGGTTTGTTTATATGCGCGCAGATCGGCTTGCGCTAAATCGCCGCCTTTCAGATCTATCCACACTTTTAATACATCTGTTTCTACTTCAATCCAATTATTTTGGCTTCCGGAAGTTTCTGTCACGATGTCTTTTGATATTTCTTGAGGAGCGCTCGCTGTTGGCACTTCTAAGGCGTTGGGGACGCTGCTATTCGCTACTTCTTGCGATTGCGTTTGTGTTGGCGTCAAAGCAACCACAGGCGGCGCATAATCTTGCTGCCAGGCCTGCCAGAGTAGATACCCTACGATAACCAAACCACCCAATAATATTGTTCTTTGTAAATCCATGGTTTTTTCTCAAGGAAGTGGATCTTCCCCACCACGATGCCAAGGATGGCAGCGCAGTAGGCGTTTTAAAGTTAACCAGCCGCCACGCAGTCCACCATATTGTTCTATGGCAGCCTCTGCATAGGCTGAACAGCTAGGATAAAAGCGACAATGTTGTCCCACCCAAAAGCTTAAGGTGTATCGGTAGATGCGAATTAAAGCCAACATTAGTTTGGAAATCATGTTATTCGTTTCCACATTTCAGTTAAATGTAAAAAAACTTCTTTATTATCCGCAAGTTGTATTTTATCTCTAGCGACATAAATGATGTCTACGGCTTTAAGCGTCATAAGATGCGCACGAAAACTTTCTCTAACCAATCTTTTTATACGATTGCGCCCTACCGCGCGCCTTATGGCTTTTTTACTGATCAACAATCCTAACCGTGCATGCCCAAACGTATTGGGTCTTGCATAAATGCTGGCTAAAGGATGGTTGATTTTAGTCGGTTGCTGAAACACAAAATCATAATCGCGCGCACAAAGTAGCCGAAAAGATTTGTTAAATTTCAACGTCTTACCGTTTTACCGTGGTCGCCAATCTTTTACGACCTTTACGGCGACGACTAGAAAGCACTTTGCGCCCACCCACTGTGGCCATACGAGCTCTAAATCCGTGGGTATTTAAGCGTTTTCTTTTACTGGGTTGATAGGTACGTTTCATGGCTAGCCTGTTGTTTAAGTTTCTTAAGATAGGCGGGTATTTTAAGAGGAAATGGCGCGCGATGTCAAATTGTTTATTCCGATAAATTAAATAAAAAGCTGGGGATAACCCTTTTGAAAATTCCAGCTTAAAGGTGTGGATAACAATTATTTTGGCTAAAAACCGGGGTTATGCCCATGTTGTTCATGGCTTAGAATACAGGTTTTCAGTGGGGTTTTAAGATGGGATAAGATTATGAAAAATATAAGGTATATGAGTTTATCCACAATAAAGTGCGATCATTATTATATTAATAAGTTTTAAATAAAAATATTTATATTTTTTAAGGACTGGGAGTATTTAAATAGGCTTCATTGGTTAAGTGAGGCAAAACTCTCTGCGAGCTACCGTCCAAACGGGCTCCCGTCCTGCGGGGACACTCCCCGTGCTCGCAAGCGGAGCAAAGGAAGTGCCCCTCCGGCCACCCGTTTGGCTCATTTACGAGGTAAGAGTTTTGCACTTTAATCTTGATATAAGCCTCCCGTCAATTGCGAGCGTAGCGAAGCAATCCAGGTGAGATCTTTAATTACAAGCTTTTGCTTGATGGGATAAATTTCGCCTGGATTGCTTCGCTGCGCTCGCAATTGACGGGGGGAGCCTTTATATCTCTTAATAAAGTGCAAAACTTTTCCCACTGAGAATGAGCCAAACGGGTGGCCGGAGGGGCACTTCCCGCGCGGAGCTTGCGAGCACGGGGAGT
>CAZPAA010000144.1:0-3743 GCA_964584425.1 uncultured Gammaproteobacteria bacterium
GAGTTTAATATTATGATGTTACGTCGTCCCTTTGCAACTGGAATGGGAAATAATTCAAGCAGCTCAACTAGTTCAGCAGCAAAAACAGCTGAACTCAATAAACCACGCCTAAAAACCCTTCTTCAAATTCTACGCGACACTGAAGGCGATTGGGATGGTGGACCCAGCAATCAAACAAAAATAGCTGGAGAAGTAGAATTCGAAAAAGAACCAAAGAGAGCTGTGCTGTTTTGCCTCAGAGACGATCGTAGCGTCGCCGTGGTTATTGGTACTGATGAGGAAGGTAGTGACTTAAAAACTGCATTTGGGAAAATTGATAAATTACGCTTGAGTCTACGAAAGGCTAACCTTGAAATCATACCTAACCCAAGCAATATCTCTGTCTTTGGTAAATTTGACGAAAGCTGGCAAGGAAATAATAAAGAAGCTTTAAAAAAATTCTATTTGCCCATTGATAAAATTCAATTAAATAATTTATTCAAAGATTACCAAATCACTCTATGGGCAGGACTTGTGTTTTTAGCCGATGAGCAACAATTTAAGGGTGTAGATCTTAATCGTCAAATCGATGCATTTGCGAAAAACCAGCCTAAGATTGATGGGATCTTCAAATTGACTGAAATGTATCAAGCCCTCCGTCGTAACCATGTAGATGGCGAGTTGTATTTTGCATTAAAAGACAGTGTTACTTTATTGAAAAGGAATAAAGCAACAGAGGATGTCACTGATGAGCTCGCTACTTTAGATCGTTATATTTTCAAAAGAGATATGAATACGCCGAATGAAGATATTATGAAGAATGATTTACAGGTAAAAGAATTCGACGTCGCTGCATATAGCGTAATAGAAGCTGCGCGTAAATTGCAGAATACATTAAATGCAGAGAGTTCGGCTGCGGTTACATTATAAATTGTTGTATCGAGTAAGTCCCCCTTTGAAAAGGGGGTGCCCGTCTTCGGGCGGGGGATTTTGAGATGTTTGTTTATATATCAAGATCTTTAAATCCCCCCTACCCCCCTTTTCCAAAGGGGGGGTTAACCCGCATACAACTTACAAAAATCACTGACTTTCATTTGACTGAGCGATTCTAAATCCTGCAGCGCCTTAAATAATTTGGGCGGCAAATGCGCTTGCGCTTTTGCGTTAATCAATGGCAAGGCTTCGGTGCGTCTACGAACATGCCCTAACGGATAATCAATATGACTTCTTAACACCGTGCCATCATTGAAATGAATGATCACCGAATTTCCGATCGCACGTTTTTCTTCGTCATAATAATCCTCGGTCATTTGCGCATTTTCACTCACAACCATTTTATTGCGAAGCGCATCGATCTGCACATGATTATTATGCGCAAATGCATCAGAATAACTCTGCGCGGTTAATTCACCAAATAATAACGCCACCGCAACCATATACTGTATACAATGATCTCGATCTGCAGGATTTTTCAAATCGCCATGCTTATTAATGATCCGCATCGCGCTGCTTTGCGTCTCAATATTCACTTCTACAATTTGATTCATCCGATTTTTAATTTGTGGATACAAATGCAGCGCCGCTTCAACCGCAGTCTGTGCATGAAACTCTGCAGGATAAGCCACTTTGAATAAAATATTTTCAATCACATAACTATTAAATGGCCGAGAAATTTTTAAATGATGACCATGTAAATACACATCGTTAAATCCCCACACTTTTGTTGTTAATGCACTTTTATATCCCGTCTCACCGCTTAATGTCAGCATCGCAAGCCGCACCGCGCGAGATGTTGCATCTCCCGCCGCCCACGATTTTCGTGAAGTGGTATTCGGTGCGTGGCGATAAGTACGTAAACTCTGCCCATCAACAAACGCTTGGGATAAGGCATCAATCACTTGCTCTATATTTGCGCCTAATAAATGGGCAACAACCGCTGTCGATGCAATCTTCACTAATATCACATGATCTAAGCCTATTTCATTAAATGCATTATCAAGCGCCAACACGCCTTGAATTTCATACGCTTTAATCATCGCAGTCAATACTTCATGCATAGTTAAATCTGGCCGCGTACGCGTGCCTATATAATCTGCTGCAGCTAAAATACCGCCTAAATTATCAGAAGGATGTCCCCACTCTTTTGCAAGCCATGTATCATTATAATCAAGCCAGCGGATCAACGTGCCGATATCAAATGCCGCTTTAACCGGATCTAACGCAAAATCTGTTCCTGGAACACGCACACCATTTGGCACCTTTGTGCCTGGCACAATCGGCCCGAGTAAACGCTTACATTCAGGAAATTTTAAGGCAAGCGATGCACAACCCAAAGCATCGAGCAAACACAATCGCGCGGTCTGGTACGCTAAATCAGAATGAATATCGACATGACACACATATTCTGCGATATCGATTAATAATTGATCGGTATGGAAATGCTTATTCATCGTTGATTAATTTCTACAAAATGTTTAGCGGGTGGTCCAATATATTCCGCAGCGGGACGAATAATTCGATTATGCGCACGTTGCTCCATAATGTGCGCAGACCAACCGGTAATGCGCGATATCACAAATAAAGGCGTAAATAAAAGTACAGGAATATTCGAAAAATGATAAGCAAGCGCGCTATAAAAATCTACATTGGGGAATAAGCGTTTTTCATCCCACATGGTTTTTTCAATGATTTCAGCAATAGAAAGCAAATGCGCATCATGCCGTTTGGGTGATAATTTCACCACTTGCTGTTTCATAATTTCTGACCTGGGATCATTCGTTGTATAAACCCGATGACCAAATCCCATCACTAGTTTTTTTTCCACCAACATTTCCTTGATGCCCAATTGCGCATCTTCTGGTGTTGAAAATGATTCAATCAGTGCCATGGCCGCTTCATTCGCGCCACCATGTAGTGGGCCGCGCAATGCCCCTATGGCGGCAGTGACTGCAGAATAAAAGTCAGATAAAGTGGAGGTGACTGCGCGCGCCGTAAATGTTGATACATTAAATTCATGCTCAGCGTATAAGATCAACGAAGTATTTAATGCAATGCGTGCGGTTGGATCGACCCGACTATGTAACAGTTGCAGAAAATGATCTGCAATATGTCGCTCACCGGTTTGCGTTTCAATCTTCTGCCCAGTATGCACATAATGATACCAATACAATAACATCGAAGGAAAAACCGCCAATAAACGCTCTGCAATCTTGGCTGCATCATGCGCTTCATTTTCCATTTCCAGCGTTCCCAACATCGAGCAGCCGGTGCGCAATACATCCATCGGATGCGCAGTTTTGGGGATTTGTTCTAATACTATTTTTAAAGCATCGGGCAGGGCTTGGTGCGTCATTAAACGCGCGATCAATGCTTCGAGTTGAGATTGTGTCGGTAATTCGCCATAAATTAACAAATACGCCACTTCTTCAAAGTGCGCATGCTCAGTTAAATCTGCAATGGCATAGCCGCGATAGCGTAATTCATGCGCGTGCGTAACTGCACAGATTGCAGTTTGTCCGGCGATGATGCCTTCAAGACCTTCCTTTTTTACTTGGGTCATAATTTAAGTACTCGTATAATTGTTCCCTGGTTTGCATATTTTCTATGCAATTTTTTTGCGTGCCTTGCTGTTTAATAGTTTGAAACACGTTTAATGCGGCTTGATTCATTGCTCTAAATGCACTTAAGGGATAGAGCACCATATCAACTTGCGCGCTTGCTAATTCCTCAAGGGTAAACAAAGGTGTTTGACCAAACTCTGTAAT
>CAZPAA010000144.1:3753-5652 GCA_964584425.1 uncultured Gammaproteobacteria bacterium
ATTGGCAAGTAAAGCAATAACGAGCGCTTTGGCAAATGCGCGGTAATCATCTAGGGTTGTCGCGGCCTCTACAAAAATGGCATCGCAGCCTGCGGCTTGATAGGCTTTTGCCCGTGCGAGCGCTTGCGCTAAACCCTCTACTGATATCGCATCGGTGCGGGCCATAATCATAAAATCTGGATTTTGCCGCGCGCTCAACGCTTGTTTAAGCCTTTCGATCATTTCAGTTTGACTGACCAATTGTTTGCCGGCTAATTGGCCGCAGCGCTTTTGTGGGATTTGATCTTCGATATGTAAGCCGCCAGCACCTGCGGCTTCAATTTTTTTTACAGTGAATGCAACATCATCAAAGCCCGTATCGGCATCGACCAGTAGCGGTAATGAAGTCATGGCGGTAATACGTTTGATGTCTATCAGCACTTGATCGAGCGTGGTTAAACCGATATCAGGAATACCGATCGATGCATTCGCAACACCCGCACCCGACAAATATATAGCCTGAAAACCTGATTTTTCAGCCAAAATAGCACAATAGGCGTTAATCACACCGACGATTTGTAACGGTTTATTTTGCCCCTTGCTGATGAATAACATTTTTGTGCCGTGTAATCATTAAGTAAATCGCGGGCGATAATAGTATCAATAATCCCAGCACTAAATAGGCTTCATAGTGCCATACACTAGCATAGTCCAACTTCTCAGGTGGAACAAAGCCAAGGAAGAACACCAATAACGCAATGAAAAACCCAGCGCCAGCCACAAGCCACATGCCGATATTCCCGCCTGGTACCTTAAAGGTACGTACCCTGTCGGGTTGGGTGTAACGCAAACGTATGGCGGAGGCAAAAATAAATACGTAAATCAGTGCGGCTAATTGCGTGGTCAAAGCCGTCATGATCCAAAATGCATGACTCACGGAAGGCATTAATAAGAATGCATACGCTAAAATGGACCCAATCACGGCTTGCCAAAATAATATGGCAATCGGAATGTTTGCTTTCGTGGTCTTAATAAATGGCTTAGGCAAATACCCAGATTGTCCGGCAAATAACAAGCCTTTTGCAGGGCCTAAATACCAAGTATTCACTTGCGCCAAGGTACCCACCAGTAACATTAAAGCAATCACTTCAATAAAATAAGGGATGCCTAAGCGCATGCCTATGGTTTCAAAAATCTGTAGTGTACCGGCTAAAAGATTAATCTCATCAGCTGGAATAAGATATGCGATGGCCAATGATCCAAAAATAGACAGGAATACAATGATACTGGCTGCCAGTAAAAGCGAGCGACTAAAATCCCGCTGGGGATTACGTGCTTCTTGCACATGATAGGCGGTAATTTCCATTCCTGAAAATCCTAAAATCACCCCCGCAAAAAATACAATGTTTTGTAAATTAAAATCAGGTACTAAAGCATCCCAAGAAAAAGTCATCTCAACCGGATGGCCATTCCACAACCAATAAATGGCGAGTAAGATAATTCAAAAGCCTGGGATAATTGTCCCTAATGCTGTACCTAAAGAACTAAAGATCGCTGAGACTTTCATCCCTGCAAAGTTCACAAAAGTAATCGACCAGAAAATCGCCAGCGTCACCCAGAAAATAAACATCTGGCTCTCAACCAGATTGGGATCAATCACAAATGCAAGCGACGCCGCAGCAAACGACATGATCGTGGGGAACAACACAATACTGGTCGTCCAAGCACACCAAATCGCAGCAAATCCCCACCTATCGCCAAAAGCCTCACTCGCCCAAGCATAGACCCCACCATCTCTTTGCCAACCCGTAGCAAGCTCTGCGCTGACCAAGGCCGATGGAATTAAAAACAAAAAGGCCGCAGCGGTATAAAAGAATACAGATGACCAGCCATAAAGTCCCATCAATGATAAGTTACGTA
>CAZPAA010000145.1:0-5626 GCA_964584425.1 uncultured Gammaproteobacteria bacterium
AGCAAGTTGTTACAATTTCGTGACAGTGATTTTTAATACCATATTGGAACACCCAATAGAACTAATGGTCTTTATTAGCCCTTAAATATAAAATACCCCAGCATTGGGGTAAAACGCACGAATAAACACCTATTATTTGCAATGTATACAGATTATGGTAAACTGTATACATCTCATGGTTAATGTATACGGTTATTTATGATTGGAACAAATATTTTACAGCCCGGTGGTTTTCAGGCTTTTATCCCAGCCCCCTTCCCTTGCGAAGGGTTATTTACACATTCTCCACAAATTATCAAAAAAGAATCTGAGGCTGCTCGGCTACTAGGGAAACTTGATGGTATTACCCAACTCCTACCCAACGTCGATTTATTTATTTTAATGTATGTACATAAAGATGCTGCTGCTTCAAGTCAAATTGAAGGAACAAAAGCGACTATGGTAGATGCGCTTGAAGCTGAGGCACAAATTGGTACATCCCGCCCAGATGATGTCAGTGATATTTTACAATATATCGCTGCACTTAAGTACGGCTTGGAAAGATTAAAATCATTCCCTCTATCATTACGATTTATACGTGAAGTGCATAAAGTACTTATGGATGGCGAATCTCGTAAAACACATTTTGCTGATCCAGGAAATTTTCGTAATAGTCAAAATTGGATCGGTGGCAGACGACCTGATGAAGCAGATTTTGTACCGCCACCCATAAAAGAGATGCATTCGGCTTTAAGTGATTTAGAAAAATTTTTACATGCTGTAGATACAATGCCTCCCTTGGTTAAAACGGCTGTTATTCATGCGCAATTTGAAACTATACATCCTTTTTTAGACGGAAATGGCCGTACGGGACGCTTATTGATATTATTTTATTTATATCAGGAAAAATTATTAGAAAAACCTGTTCTTTATTTATCTTCGTATTTTAAAAAATATCAACAAGTATATTATCAACGATTAAATAACTATCATTCCAATAATATAGAGCCATGGATTGAATTTTTCCTTGATGGAATTATTGAAACAGCAGAATCCGCAATTGAAACTGTTCGCCAAATCACGGCTTTGCGTGATCACGATATCGCAAAAATTGGCAGCATGAATAAAACGTCCTCTGAAAGTGCGATGAAAATATTGCCGAGACTTTATGCTCAACCTATTGTGACTGTAAATTTAATACAAGAATGGGCAGAATTTAATACTCGCATGGGTGCGCAAAAACTTATTGATCGTTTTATAACTGCAGGAATATTAGAAGTAAAAGACAAGTCCGTTAAATATGGTCGTTCTTATGTGTATAGAAAATACCTTGATATTTTTGAGCGAAGCTTAATATAGGTAAACAAGATGGGGGTATTTCAAAGTGGCCAATTTTAATAAACCAGAAATCATTAGGAAACTATACGATTTAGAAGCTACTTCTGCCACATTAGATTGGCATACGCCTGAACAATTTAGCTCAATCGCAGAAGACATGCGTATAATTGTGGAAAACTTTATTCATAATCTGCCTACTACGCCTACAATAAAAAATGAATCCTTTAATCGCTCATCTATTCAAGATTTAGTCCATTCGCCGCGGGGCTTAAGCCAAGCATTGAGTGAATTAGCAACAATTTTGCAAGGTTCCGGTATAGATACTACGAATTCAAGATTTATGGGTTATATTCCAGGCGGAGGATTACCTGCTGCTGCTGCAACCAATTTTATTACTTCTCTTTTAAATCGTTATGTCGGCATGTATGGTGCAGCGCCTGGTGCGTCCTCAATTGAAAATCAAGCATTAGAATGGTTACGTTTAATATTTAAATTACCTGAAAAATCTTGGGGTACATTTACGAGCGGCGGATCGATTGCCACACTCACAGCACTTGTTGCTGCACGCGATGCGAAAATTTCAGGAAAGATTGAAAATGCAATTTGCTATATGAGCGAAGAAGTGCACTTTGTAAATCGTCGCGCGTTACATGTTTTAGGGATTCCTTTGCAAAATATACGCGTTATAAAATGCGATGAATTCTGTCGCATGGATATAAAGAATCTGAATGCAAACATTGAAAATGACAGAAACAATTCTCTTATCCCATGGCTTGTGATTGCCAGTGGTGGCACAACTGGAACAGGATCAATTGATCCGCTTGAAGAAATTGCCAATATCTGCAAAAAATATAATTGTTGGTTTCATGTTGATGCAGCTTATGGTGGCATGTTTGCGTTATTACCAACACTTCAACAGCAGCTCCCTTTAGCGCTCGCAGATTCCTTTGTAATTGATCCGCATAAAGCCATGTTTTTACCTTATGGTTGTGGTGCAGTTTTTGTAGCAGATGGTGAACTTCTACGCGAATCGTTAACTGATGGAGGTGCAATTCTTGCGGGTATTGAAAGCAGAGAATATCGAAGCGCTAATGATTATTCACTCGAACTCACAAGACCTAGCCGCGGTGCTCAAATTTGGACGGTATTAAGAGCGCATGGACAAGACTGTATTGCAGCTGGGTTAGAAGAAAAATTATTGCTGGCTTCTTATTTTCATCATTTACTAGATGAATCTAATTTATTTGAAGTATTTCCTGCGCAAGATCTCACAGTGGTTACATTTCGTTTGCCCGGTGATAATGAGCACACAGAAAAACTTCTTGCTACACTAACAGAACAGGGGCGTTATCTTTTAAGTTCAACAAAATTAAATGAAAAATTTTATATACGCTGTTGCATACTTAATTTTCGCACGCATTTGGCAGAAATAGATGGTTTATGCGCAGAGTTAATCAAGCACGCCAGTAAATAAAGTGAGTTAAAAAAAATTCACTACCTTTAGAGCTTTGCTTGAAGCATGAAAACGATTACCTGGGAAAGATCAAGTTTGATATTGAGCCTTGCTATAAAAATAATTTTTCTTTCAATGAATCCAAAGCCAGCTCCCTTTTCCCCGATGCCATTCTTTGAATATTATGCAGCTTCCATTTAACTGATGGGAAATCTTGCACATTTTCAATTGGAAGAAGATCCCATTTTGGCTCACCGCTTTTGAAAGAAAGTAAAAATTCTTTTTCCTTTTCAGAAAAAAAAGATGGGATTATTTCAAATAATTTCGCCCGTGTTTCTTCTAAAAGTTGACAGGTAATATTCGCATTTGTCATTCCCTCAAACTGAGTTTTATATATTGATGCCATATCTAACAACTTTGGCTTGATTAATTCTGACATTGGCCTTTTACTGCTAAGTAAGTAAACAATAAACGTTTGATGTAATTCACGTGTATAAGAAAATTGTTTGAAGTACATATATAAATCAAAAAAATCTCTCGGATGTTGCCTATCTAAAGCAGCACATATTTTCCCTGCAAATAGATCATTTATATCTAAACATAATATTTCAGCATCACGTTTGAACGTATGTGCTGCATCAGGAACTAGCGATCTTGATATTGGCTTATATACGGTTCCGCGAACAACCAAATTAATCTCTACCCTTGATTGCAAAGCGCGCATCACTTGAGATCAAGGGAAGGATGTCTATCAGGGCACTGACCTGTTCGAGATATTTAGAATTTAACGTCTTTGTCATTTTGCATCACATATTCATGAGGTAGAGATAGATGATATTTTGCATGATATTTTCCATTTTGGGCAACTATTTTAAGAACAAATGTGCCTATTGTAAATTTTTTTTCGTCTATTTTTGATCGCCATGCATGAGGCCAAATATATAAAATTTTTCAATATTCTCAATCTCAATCAACGCATTCCTTCTACAGCACCCGGACCTATTCCCATCCCCACAGCTTGATGATAGCGCGTACAAATTTGACGCAACGTCATTGATATTAATATAATAGTGTAATGCCTTTAAACAATCCTAAAGACCTATTTTTACCGCGTCATTTAAGATTAAATTTGCATCTGTGGCACTGGAATTTTCTTTTGATGTAAAATATAAATTTGATAAAATCCTGGTTTTTTCAGAAGCGACGCTATTGTAAATTTCAAATAGTTTTCCCTTAAGTACATCATTTTCTAATTTTATGTAAAATGGACGAAAGTATGTTGCCAATTTGCTTTCAAAACCAAAGATTCTATTATCTAGCATATAGGGTTTTAATAACAAATACAATGCCAATTTCTCTTCTCCTGAAATATATTCGTTCAATTTAGGAGTAAAGGTAAGAATCAATCGCGCGATTGTTTTTGTAGATGGCAGATCAAATGAACTGCAATGATCACACACAAGCTTTTGCAAAAACAAAAAATTAAGATAGTGAAATTCTGGTTGTGAAGAATTATTTTCTTCTCGAATATCTTTTGATGGGTTTAAGCGATCGAAAAAATATTTAATACATTTCTCATAATCACTAGGCATGGGCCACGTGTCAATGTAACTCCATTTATCAATATGATCTTTAATAACAGGAATAAGAAATTGAATCTTTTGGCAACAAATCTCAAAGATTGCTTTAAATAATTCAGGAGTTAAAGCATGATCCGGGTATATGTCCTTAAGATAGCGCACATGTCCACCTTCTTGATTATAAAAATATGCTTCCACAAAAAATCTTGCCATTTGCTCATTGTCATTTTCAAAATGGTGAAGTAAAAATCCTTGCGCGCCAGGTGAGTTATTTTTAAGTCCAGTAATATTTCTTGCGCATCTTTCAAAATATTTAACTTTTAATAAATTTCGTATAATTGTTTTTTGCACATTTTCAGGCAACGTTTTAAATTCGGGGTACAAGTCCATCGACATGGTTTTGGTACAATTACCTGGATTTAATAAATCGGCATTTACATCTTTAAATAGAGCTGCCCATAATAACATGCGTGCATTTTGTGATTTGATTGCAAAGCCAGCCTCTACTCCATCTTGATTTTTTTCACAACGCAAATGATTAACAATAAATTCAGCAACAATATAGTGATAGTGTTGCCGCTCTAAACTAGTTTCTCGAGAAGGACCTTCAGTGACTATCTTTTGGGCAGCTTTAAAAGTGAGCTTTTCTTTACTGAGCCAAATTTCAAATGCCAACTGTTCAAGATCGGGCGTTGCAGCTTTGGAAGATGCATCTTCATAGCTATCCCCTTCAGAATTTGTGTCAGAACTTTCGTCGTTGCCCTGACCTGATCGAGCAGAGTATGAAGGAGATGCAGCAGCATCTGGGTCTGAATCTAAGGTTAAATTATACAACCCTCGCCGTGTCGGCTCAGAAAGTACTTCATAAGCAGCACCTAATGCCTGAAATGCTTCTTTAGCGCCCTCATGTTTATTTTTATCTGGATGCAAGCGCATAGCAAGGGTGTGGTAAGACTTTTTTATGTCATCTTGCGAAGCATTTCTGGCAACGCCTAAAATTTCGTAATAAGTCTTCATGAGTTGATTGTACGCTAGAAAGATTAGCAAAATATTAAGGTATCAATATGAAATTTCTGTAGAAATTTTAAGACACCCATAAACTAACAAGTGGGTGTCTTATTATTCGTCTTACAATCATCATCTCTTGCTAATTACAAGCATACACAAGTAGGTAATTCTCCTTATAAGTGGGTATTTTTGATTTATTACTACCTACTTTATAACTATCTAGCTAAGGTAATAATAGGTTTGTAATTTAAAATTAAGGATTTTAACA
>CAZPAA010000146.1:0-5584 GCA_964584425.1 uncultured Gammaproteobacteria bacterium
TTTAATGGGGAGGATGTCTAGCAGTGCTTGAGTGGGATGCGCATGTGCGCCATCGCAAGCATTGGTAACATGCCCAGTATTACCTAATATCTTTGCAATAAAATGGGTGGCTCCACTTTGATTGTGCCTCACCACAAAAATATCACACTGCATGGCTTGCAAGGTGTGTAGCGTATCTTGCAGTGCTTCACCTTTTTGGGCGGAAGACGTTTGAATATTCAAATTCAGCACATGAGCGCCTAATTTTTTTGCGGCCAGCTCAAAGGTGCTGCGGGTACGGGTGCTGGGCTCGAAGAACAAATTGGCCACGGTTTTGCCGCTTAAATATGCTTTTGGTGTATCGATAATTTGATTGTCTTTATTTAGAAATTGTTCTGCGAGGCTTAGGATATGGTTTAAATCGTTGGCGTCGAGATGTTCTAAGGTGAGTAAGTGGCGCATGCGCATGGGTTCCCTCGGATAAACTGTTATGAATTATATCACATAAGAGGAGGCAAAACTCTAATCGGGCGAACCGTCCAAACGAGTGACATGGGGGCATTTTCAAAAGTTGGCTACCGCAAAGCCTAACGCAAAACTTTTGAAAATGCCCCCATGTCACTCGTTTGGCTCGTTTACGAGGTTAGAGTTTTGCACTTTTATTAAGAGAATGGGGGAAGGTTTAACTCCGGCCTTCGTAGGGACGCAACATGTTGCGTCCAAAGTTAACTTGTGAAAATATATATGAATTCCCGGAAATTATCCCTCTTTATTATTATGGTGGTGCACATAAATTGTTCTGCCGCACCAACACCTGGACGCAGCATGCTGCGTCCCTACGAAGACGGGGTTAAACCCTCCTCTCTTCTCTTCTTTTTTTCCTGCGCCCGTTTGGACGGAAAGCCGGATAAGAGTTTTGCCTCACTACTACAAACGGCTCCTAACGTAATTTTTCATCCGTAAATGCATCTCTAAATTCAGAGGCTTTTGCGTGTTTAGGCAGTTCGCCTTCAATAATTAAAGCAATTCCTGTTGGGAATTGGGCTTTGATTTCCTGCGCATTTTTCGCAACCGCGTGATGACTGATGTTGGCGCTGGTGGAGATTAAAGGGGAATTTAATTGTTCGGATAATTTTGCAATCAAGGGTTGTTTGCAAATTCTTATCGCAACGGTGTTAAATTTCCCGGTGATTAATATGGAAATAGATTTAGCAGGCACGAGCCAAGTGATGCCTGGATGGGTGCGTATTTTGTGGGCGATATCTTCAGGTAAGGGTTGGACGTATTCATTAAAACGTTCTAAACAATCGGCAATTAAAATTAAGCCTTTGGAAGGTGAACGTTGCTTGAGCGCTAATATTTTCTCAATAGCGGGCACGCAATGCGGGTCGCAATGTAATCCGTAGACGGTATCGGTGGGCATCAAAACAATACCGCCTTGTTGCAAAATATGCAGTGCGTTGCTTAAGGTTTCGGTGTGCATGGGCTGGCAACGCTTACAATATTCGCGTAATCATTCGCAATATTTTGCGCATCGATCGGTGGTGTGAAAATGGCATGGATGGCGCCGTTGCCATTAATGAGTGCGATACTGCCGCTGTGATCGACTAAATATTCATTTTCATCGATGTAAACTTTTTCAAACACCACACCGACTTGACGTGAAAATTCGGCGAGTTGTCTTTCATTTCCTGTGACACCGATAAAATTAGGATTAAAGTGTTCAACATATTGCTTTAATTTTTCGGGCGTATCGCGCTCGGGGTCAACTGATACAAATACCACTTGTGGAATGGGCAAGCCTTTTTCTTTGATCATATCGATGGCTTGGTTTAACACGCTCATGGTGAGTGGGCAAATATCAGGGCAACTTGAGAATCCAAAAAACACCAATGACCAATGGTTTAAAAAACTTTGATCTGTAAAAGGACGGCCATTCATATCTTCGAGTGCGAATGTGACCAAAGGTTTTGGCGTGTCGAGTAATATGCCATGAATTTCAGGTGCGGGCGGTGCTTCTTTCCTGAAAATATAAAGGCTGGCGAATGCGGCAATCACGAGGATGGCAATTAAAAAATAAACGGCTTGTCTTCTGATCATACAAGATTTCCTTTAAAAAAATGGTCAATTAATAACAGTGCGAATAATAAACATAAATAAATATTGGAGAAATGAAAAGTTTTAATTGCGCTCAAAGGGTTGGGGCGAAACTTTAATAATGCGGCGTAAAGAATAAATAATCCATCGAGTACTAATATTCCCGCTAAATAAATAATGCCGGACATGCCAACGATAAAAGGCAGCAGGGTGATAGGGAATAATAAAATGGTGTAGAGTAAAATGCATAATTTGGTGAATTCAATGCCATGGGTGACGGGTAACATTGGGATTTGCGCTTTGGCATAATCATCGCGACGGTGAATGGCGAGTGACCAAAAATGGGGCGGGGTCCAGATAAAAATGATCAGCACTAATAATAAAGCATCGGCATTGATTTGCGCGGTGACGGCGCTCCAGCCTAAAAGTGGCGGCATGGCGCCGGCGAGTCCGCCAATGACAATGTTTTGTGGGGTTAAGCGCTTTAAGATCACGGTGTAAAAAAAGGCGTAACCGATTAAGCTGAATAATGATAAAAGGGCGGTTAATGGATTAACATATACGGTTAAAATCAGCATAGATGCCAGGCCTAAAACGATCGCAAAAATAATGGCATGTTTTGGCGCGATTCTATCTTTTGGCAGTGGGCGATTATGTGTGCGCTGCATCAGTTTATCTTTTTTCTGATCGATGACGTGATTTAGCACGGCGGCGCAGCTTGCGGCTAAGCCGATGCCCAGTAAACCGAAAAATAAAATAGGCAGAGGAATTAAACCGGGCGTTGCAAGCTGCATCCCGACTAAACTCGTGATCAGCATTAATAATACCACTTTGGGTTTAGTCAGCTGCAGGTAATCACGAAAGGTGTTCATCTTGCGCGTGCCTTTTGTAGGCGAAAGCAAATGGTGATCATAAACAATAATAGGATTGCTGCAACGCCGTTGTGTAAGACCGCAGCCCATAATGGCAGCAGCGCAACAATATTGATAATGCCTAACGTAATTTGCACCGCGAGCGTTGCTAATAAACCGTAGATTAATTTTCGGATCGGGCCGTAGAGGGTGAATAAAATCGTCAAGCTAAAAATGACTAAGTACAGCGTGGTAATCAACGCACCTAAACGATGCACAAAATGAATCGTCACGCGTTCAGGATGATTTAAAAATCCGCCTTCAAAATTTCGATCAATTGGAATAAAAATATCAAAGGCGTGCAGCTTTAATGGCGGCCACCATTGTGCCTGACAGGTTGGGAAATCTGGACAAGCAAATGCCGCATAATTGGTGGAGACCCAGCCGCCTAATGCAATTTGCACGATTACGATCACAAGGCCGATGAAGCTTGCAATTTTCAAGGCGGGTTTCACGATAAAATAGGGGTTCGGTAATTCGATTTGATTTTTAATGCGAAGGTGCAACAACCAAACTAACGACAGCGTAGCCATTCCACCTAATAAATGTAACATCACAATGGTGGGATGTAATAATTTTGTGACGGTCCACATGCCTAATAAGGCTTGGAAAATAATCAGAAGGCTTAGGCCAGATAATAATCCACGTTCTTTCGCAATGACTTGTTTACGCATAAATGCTAAAACGGTTAATCCAAAAATAAATAAGCCTAATGTGCCGGCGATATAGCGATGGCCCATTTCAATCCAGGCTTTACCTTTATCGATCGCATTATCTTGCACAATCATCGATCCATAACAACCCGGCCAATCAGGGCAGCCAAGACCTGCATCACTTAAGCGGGTGTAGGCGCCGACCATCACCACGATTAAGGTTAATAGGGTGAGAAAGAGTGTAATGCGTTTGTAACGTTTAACAAAATCAACCAATTTGTGAGACCTTGAGTAAATGTCGTAAATCATCCAGGATGGTTACGCCGGGCCTATCCAGCGCGTACTTTAAAATAATATAGCCATTGGGATCCATAATAAACAAGCCCATGGGGATCTCGGTTTGACTGTGTAATTGCTTCCAAGGAATTTGCTTAAATTGTTCTAAAAATTGTGGGTTGACCTCATCGGTGGTGGTGATCAACATGGCGCTAACGCGGTCAAAATCTTTTCCGGTGGCTTCATGCACGCTTTCGATTTTTGCTAATTGTAATTCACAGTTGGCATCGACACAGTTGGGTGTAATGTATATCACGCGCCATAAACGCGGTTCGTTGCTTAAATCGAGTGGGATGGTCAGTGAAGGCGTCAACAGCTCGCCCTCAGTTTTGCTCTTGAGCTCCCAATGATGACGCGTTGAATAAAGTATTATGGCTAACATCATAGGCAAAAAGAAAATGCCAATCAGCGCCCAAAATGTGGTATTGCCCCGCTCTGATCCCCCTTTGAAAAAGGGGGGTAGGGGGGATTTAAGATCTTTGTGTGTACTACAAACCATCTCGTTTACTTCGCTTAATATTTAAAAAGATATATAGAAAAACTAACGTAGTCGCCAACGAAAACCATTGTACCGCATCGTCTAAATGCTTACTAGGCGGCAATGAGGGGCCGTGAGGCCCCTGCGCTTGCTTTGAAAGATCAATATTTTGATTGCGTATGGCCACTCGCGCCAGCGCCAATCAAAACACTGCCTGATAAGGTGGGTATTGGCTGATTCCATCCGCTAGAGGGAGCAATAACGTCTGTATTTGCTATCAGATAGGGAACCCTAACATTATTTCCTAGATAGTTTTCTCCAGCAGCGTTACAAGCAATTTTACTGCCGTTATTGGCACATGCGACACCTTTGAATCGGATAGTATTCGATCCAGTCATTTTATTGACCCACGTCATACCACTATCAACACTCGCATAGAGCGTAGCTGCAGAAGTATTATCGTAGCCACCGGCTATACAAGCTGTATCACCACCATTGGTTTGACATGCGATGGTTGTGAATTCACCCGCTTGTTGCAGGGTGTAGGTGCTGGTATTGACAACATCATTGTTCACATAAAGACCTGATTTTCCTGCAATGACACAAGCAACCTTCGCATCATTTTTAGTCGTACATGCGATTCCATTAAATTGTGACGAAGGGACACTGTGTGGATTAGTCCATGCATTGGGTGTTGCAATCACATCTTTATTTAGGAATAAAACAGCGTTGTCATTGATAAAATCATATCCCACTACCGCACAAATAATTTTGTCATTACTGGATGTGCAAGATAAACCTTCAAAATTAAGATTCATTTCATTGATAAGAGGTGATGATACTTTTGTAACTTCACCGTTATCCATATTTGCAACGACCAAAATGGTGCTGTAAGGCTGATTGTCTTCCCCTATAGCTGCACAAGCATGGTGTTCATCGGTGTGAGCACAGCTGCTACCATAGAGAAAATGATCATTAGCGCTGATGTTGGGTAAATTTAATTTGTCCCAATTGTCTCCACCATCTTTGCTGCGTAGCATCATGTAGCTGTGATTATCGCCATGATATTGACCGCCTACAGCCGTACAAGCTGCGTTATTGCCTTCACCGGTACAGGCCACATCATTGAT
>CAZPAA010000147.1:0-5508 GCA_964584425.1 uncultured Gammaproteobacteria bacterium
AGGGCGGGGGATTTTGAGATTTCCGTTTTTTGCGAAGATCTTAAATCCCCCCTGCCCCCCTTTTTCAAAGGGGGATATTTTCTCTACTCTATGATCTTGGACACAACACCCGCGCCTACAGTACGGCCACCTTCGCGAATCGCGAAGCGTAAGCCGTCTTCCATCGCAATCGGTGCAACCAATTTCACGACCAATTTCACGTTATCCCCTGGCATCACCATTTCTACGCCATCAGGCAAGGTCACTGAACCCGTTACGTCGGTTGTTCTGAAGTAGAACTGTGGACGGTATCCTGTGAAAAATGGCGTGTGACGGCCACCTTCTTCCTTCGACAGAATATATACTTCTGCTTCGAAATGCGTGTGCGGCTTAATCGTGCCGGGTGCGGCTAATACTTGACCGCGTTCTACGTCTTCACGTTTCGTTCCGCGCAGTAATACACCCACGTTATCGCCCGCTTCACCTCTGTCCAACAACTTACGGAACATTTCAACGCCCGTACAGGTTGTTTTCACTGTGTCTTTAATACCCACAATTTCAATTTCTTCACCCACTTTAACCGCGCCACGTTCAATACGTCCGGTGACCACAGTACCACGGCCAGAAATAGAAAATACGTCTTCAATCGGCATCAAGAAGGGTTTGTCGGTTGCGCGTACCGGTTGTGGGATATAACTATCCAACGCTTCAACCAGTTTAAGAATCGCTTTCTCGCCGATATCGCTCTTGTCGCCTTCCAACGCTTTCAGCGCGCTACCAATAATCACTGGCGTATCATCGCCAGGGAAATCGTAGCTGCTTAATAATTCACGCACTTCCATCTCGACCAGTTCTAAGAGTTCTGGATCATCAACCATGTCCGCTTTGTTCAGGAACACCACAATATAAGGTACACCTACTTGTCGTGCCAACAAGATGTGTTCGCGAGTTTGTGGCATCGGGCCGTCCGCTGCGCTCACAACTAAAATTGCACCGTCCATTTGTGCCGCACCCGTGATCATGTTCTTCACGTAGTCTGCGTGTCCGGGGCAATCCACGTGTGCGTAGTGACGGTTCGCGCTTTCGTACTCGACGTGCGCCGTTGCAATCGTGATACCACGCGCCCGCTCTTCCGGCGCTTTATCAATTTGATCGTACGCCTTGAATTCTCCTCGTCCCATCGTCTCTGACATCACTTTCGTGATCGCCGCAGTTAACGTCGTCTTACCGTGATCCACGTGGCCGATCGTTCCTACGTTTAAATGCGGTTTCGTTCTCTCAAACGCTACTTTGGCTGACATGTTGCTCTCCTAGATTTTGACTATAAACTAGCCCACAACTGGGATTGAACCAGTGGCCTCTTCCTTACCAAGGAAGTGCTCTACCACTGAGCTATGTGGGCATGAAACAATAAGCGGGTGATGGGAATCGAACCCACGCCATCAGCTTGGAAGGCTGAGGTTCTACCATTGAACTACACCCGCAAAATATATGGAGGGGGTAGGATTCGAACCTACGTAGGCATTGCCGGCAGATTTACAGTCTGCTTCCTTTAACCACTCGGACACCCCTCCCAATGCAATGCGATATTCTCACGCAATGGATTATGGGTGTCAATAGAATTCTACGGGGGATGTTGTTGATTATGGGTGTCATAAAATTCTTGCTTCCCTAGCAATAGAATTCTGTGGGTGTCCATAAAATTCTTGCCCATAGAATTCTTGGACAATAGAATTCTGTGGGTGTCCATAGAATTCTATGGCATTAGCGCACTTCGTTCATTATACTAAGGCAGGGTTGTTACATGAGTACAAGGACAAAGGTTATGCGTAAATATTATTTTCCTCTTATTTTAAGCTTATTTTTGAGTGCGCCATTATTTGCGAACTCTACTTTAGATTTTTCGAATATGCCTGTGGCAAAGCCACCGGCAATCGCGGCAAATGCCTACATTTTGCAGGATTTTAACAGTGGGCAAATTTTAGCTGAGCACAATGCCGATACACCGGTTGAACCTGCAAGCCTCACTAAAATGATGACGATTTATGTTTTAGATGTGGAAATTGCACGTGGCGCGATAAGCCCGGATGCAACCGCAATCATCAGCGAACAAGCTTGGCGCACCGAAGGCTCACGGATGTTTTTAGATTTAGGCACTGAGGTTCCAATTAAAGATTTGGAACTTGGCGTTATCATTCAATCTGGAAATGATGCCAGTGTTGCCATTGCTGAACGCGTTGCCGGCAGTGAAGCGGCTTTTGCGGAAATGATGAATTACCAAGCAAAGCAATTAGGCATGAAAAATACCCATTTTACCAATGCAACTGGGTTGCCAGATCCACAGCTTTACACCACCGCACGCGATATGGCGATTCTTGCACGCGCGATGATTAAAAACTTCCCTGAAAGTTATAAAATTTATCAGCAGAAAGAATTTTTCTACAACAATATTAAACAGCAAAATCGTAATCGTTTGCTGTACACCGACTCAACGGTTGATGGCATTAAAACTGGGCATACTTCCAGCGCAGGTTATTGTTTAGTCGCCTCTGCATTAAGAGATGATATGCGCTTAATTTCCGTGGTATTAGGTACGCAAAGTGATAAAGCCCGCGCCGAAGCTGCGCAAACGCTGCTCAATTACGGTTTTCGCACTTTTCAAACTCAGCAATTAGCGAAGCAAAATCAAGTGATCAGCGAAGCAACAATTTGGAAAGGCCAAAAAGACACATTACCAATTGGATTTGCGCAAGATACTTATGTCACCACGCCACGCGGCAAAACCCAAGTTGAAACTTCAATTGGCGTAAAACCTTTACTCACCGCGCCCATCCAAGCCGGCGAGAGCGTTGGCACCATGGTCGTCAAACTCAACAATGAAATCATTGCGGAACAACCGGTAGTCGCATTAGAAACCGTAGAACAAGGCAGTATATGGCGACGCTTTGTTGATTCGATTAAATTGTTTATAAAAAACTTGATGGGTTGAAATTAAAATCCCCCTTTGAAAAAGGGGGTAGGGGGATTTAAGATCTTTGATTTACATCAGAAATCTTAAATCCCCCGCCCGAAGCGGGCACCCCCTTTTTCAAAGGGGGATTATTAGTTAACCAGGGACTTAGGAATTAATATGATTGTTTATTTAAATGGGCAATTTTTACCGATCAATGAAGCGCGGATTTCGCCGCTGGATCGTGGCTTTTTATTTGGTGATGGCGTATATGAAGTGATCCCGGTTTATAATGGGATCCCATTCCTGCTTGAAGAACATTTACAACGGCTTGATCGCAGCCTTAAAACCGTAGACATCAAAAATACGCTATCGCATGTTGAGTGGGCTGAAATAATTAAACAATTAAGCCCACATGCAGCAACACCCACCCATGGGATTTATTTGCAAATCACCCGAGGCGCGAATGCAACGCGACAACATCAATATACTGAAGAAATGACACCCACTCTTTTTGCAATGACGATTAATATTCGATTATTATCGCCAGAAGATAGGCAACAAGGATTATCTGCCATCACCGCAACGGATCAGCGCTGGGAAAACTGTTATATTAAATCCTTAAATTTACTGCCCAATATTCTTGCAACCCAACAAGCCTATTTACAAAATGCCTGCGAAACGATTCTGATAAAAAATGGTTATGTCACTGAAGGCAGTAGCAGCAATGTTTTTATCGTAAAAAATGGGATGATTATCACTTCCCCGCTGATCCCAAATATTCTTTGGGGCATCACGCGCGCTTTTGTATTAAATTTGGCAAAAGAATTTAATATTCCACATAGTGAAGATTTTATTTCTGAAGAATTACTGCATCAGGCGGATGAAATTTGGATCACCAGTTCAGGCAGAGAAGTTGTCCCGATCACACATTTAAATGGCCACAAAGTCAATGACGGAAAAGTCGGCCCGGTATGGAAAAAAATAGATAAGCATTTCCAAACAAGAAGAAAATGACTTTGATCACCCGTCGACTAGGTTTAGTAGATTATCAAGAAACTTGGCAAAAAATGCGCAATTTCACCGATACGCGCAATGAAAATACTGAAGATGAAGTTTGGCTATTAGAACATCCGAAAGTATTTACCCAAGGTCAAGCAGGCTTGCCCTCGCATATTTTAAATCCCGGCAATATCCCCGTTATTCAAACCGATCGCGGCGGACAAGTGACTTATCACGCGCCTGGACAACTGGTTGCCTATTTGTTATTCGATTTAAAACGCTTAGATCTCAGCATACGTGCGTTCGTTACAAAGATTGAACAAGCCATCATTGATGTACTCGCGCAATATCAGATCACCGCCTACGGCGATCGCAAAGCGCCCGGCGTGTATGCCGATGGCGCAAAAATCTGCGCAATCGGATTGCGCGTACGCCATGGTTGCACTTACCATGGCATTGCATTTAACATTAACATGGATTTAACGCCTTATTCGCAGATCAATCCCTGTGGATTCGCCAATTTGCCCATCACCCAAACTGTAGATTTAGGTGGGCCACAAACCGTAGAGGAAGCTTCAGAATTATTTGTAAAACATTTAGCCGCAGAATTAAAACATGAACGACATCAACAAACAACTTGAACAATTACGCCGAGAATATCAGCACGCAGTACTTGATTTATCAGTGAGTGAAGATCCGATTCTACAATGCAAACTTTGGATAGAACAAGCAATTGAGGCACAAGTTCCAGATCCCACGGCGATGGTATTGGCGAGTGCTAATTTAAAGGCTGAACCTTCCATCCGCGTTGTATTATTGAAAGGGATAGAAGATGGCAAACTCATTTTTTTCACCCATTATGACAGCGCAAAAGGCATAGAAATTGCGCAAAACCCTGTGGTTGCCGTGGACTTTTTCTGGCCGCTATTAGAACGACAAATCATTATCAAGGGTCGCATCACGCGTACCTCAGGCGAGAGTTCCGATGCCTACTTTGACCAACGACCTCGTGAAAGCCAAATGGCAGCCAAGGCCTCACATCAGAGCCAACCAATTGATTCTAGAGAGTTTTTAATAAAACAATATGAAGCAATTGAAACACAGTTCAAAGGCAAGCCCATCAGCCGTCCGGAAAATTGGGGTGGTTTTGCGATTACTCCCCATTATATTGAGTTCTGGCAAGGCCGTAAAAACCGTCTTCACGATAGAATGGCTTATAGTCATCATGCAGAAAATGGCTGGAAAATCGATAGACTTTCTCCGTAAGCTTGTCTTCTTAAGGTTGCCATCATATTTCTTCGATATACTGGCTTCATGATGACCCAAGCTTCAATAAGAGGATGTTTAAGATGCGCGGCTTAGTATGGTTAAGAACCGATTTAAGATTAAATGATAACAGTGCTTTATTTCATGCTTCACGTGAATGTCGTGATGGATTAATTGTTTTGCACTGTATTCCCCAAGAACCTCATATTCAAGCACATTTTAATGAAAGGCAGTACGCACTGCAGACAGAGCAGCTTGCTTATTTGCAGCAAGCGCTGAATGATCTGCATATTCCATTTGTAGTTAAATCC
>CAZPAA010000148.1:0-5492 GCA_964584425.1 uncultured Gammaproteobacteria bacterium
CGGGTTGAGCTGCACCGCACGCTTGCTCGCCGCTCGCAGCTGGAATAATGTGAATGCCGCGTTTTTTTAATAATGCAATATTATCTTGCGTTGCACTATTCTCCCACATCAAGCGATTCATACTGGGCGCAAGATAAATCGGCACATTGGTCGCTAAACAAATCGTGGTTAATAAATCATCGGCAAAACCATGCGCAAGACGCGCGATAAAATCAGCACTAGCCGGCGCAATAAGGATTTTTTGCGGTGCGCGCGAGAGCTCGATATGCCCCATCGCATTTTCAGCCTCTAAGTCCCACAAATCCTCGCGGACTTTTTCACCACTCACCGCTTGCAAGGTCAAAGCTGTCACAAATTGTTTAGCGCCGCGGGTCATCACCACAATCACCCGATACCCCTGATCCCGAGCACGGCGCACCAATTCCGGCGTCTTATACGCTGCAATCCCGCCGGTAATGCCAAGTAAAATCAAAGGCTTTGAGTGTTTATTCATGGGGGGTATAGTAACATTTTAAGGAAAAAATGGGAATTTCAGTTAAAATAAACGGGTAGGATAATTTTATGCACCATTTACCGATAAACGATGATTTTACAAGGCTGGCCAAACGTTACATTTGGTGGGAAAGTCCTTTGTGGGCAACACATCACCCTATCTTTTTTTTGGCACAAGTCATGAATTTGGGCAGCTGGGATGATATTTTATTGTTGCAACGTCTTGTGAGTAAAAAAACGCTACAAGATGTCCTAAAAGCAGCACCCCCAGGCGTATTTAATCAACGTTCGTGGGACTATTGGCATGCCCGCTTGCATATGGACCCCGTTCCTCCTTTACCTAAAAGAACACTACAATGAAACCGATTTTATCCATTTTACCTACGGCACAGAAACAATTATGGCAAGCATTAAAACCCCTCCCCAAACACTATGTCTTATATGGAGGAACAGCGATTGCTTTACAAATTGGGCACCGAGAATCTGTAGACTTTGATTTTTTTTCATCCAAATCCTTAGATAAAACAGAATTACTCCTTGCTTTACCTTTTTTAAACCAAGCCCGTTTAGTGCAAACCAGCATTAATACTCTGAATTGTTATGTTGATGTAAATGATGCTACGGTCAACTTTCAATTTCTTGCTGGAATTGATAAGCGTCAAGGTCGCGTGGAAATGCCTTTAATCAGCGATGATAATCAAGTTTATATCGCTTCTTTACGCGATTTATTTGCAACAAAATTAAATACCATTCAAGCACGCGCGCAGCTTAAAGATTATATTGATATTCATGTACTTCTGGTTCGCGGTTTTTCTCTATCGGACGGTCTTGCATGTGCAAAAGCTATTTTTGGTCCTTTGTTCGATCCAGGTAGCGCATTGCGTGCATTAAGCTCTTATCATGATGGCGACCTGCCTGAATGTCCGAAAACAATCCGTAATGACCTCATAAAAGCAGCAGCAGATGTGGATAATATTCCAATCATAGAAGCGCAAAGCGCCTATCTGTCTCCTGATTTATAGCGATATTACACAGCAAGCGTCGGGCTCGTCAATAAGCGATCCAATAAAATCACCTTGACTTTAGGGTGGATTTTTAATAAAATCACCCTTACTTTAAGACATATTTTAGGCCTGACATGTTCCCAAGGATATCTTTAGAAAAACTCAAATCCTGGCGCGCTGGTAAGCAACGTAAGCCTTTGATTTTACGCGGGGCTCGCCAAGTCGGCAAAACCACCTTAATTAAGATGTTTGCCGAACATTACCCGCATGCGATTAGCCTTAACTTAGATATAAAAAAAGACCGTGCAATATTTGAACAAGCAAATGATGTTGAAACCCTAGTTTCCCGCATTTTCTTCGAGCACCAGCTGCCTAAAGCGGCCTTGCCCGAGACCCTATTGTTTATTGATGAAATTCAGAGCTCTCCACAAGCTGTAAATTTTATGCGTTATTTTTATGAACAAATCCCCGAGCTTAATGTGATCGCTGCAGGCTCTTTACTAGAAACATTGATTAACACGCATATCAGCTTTCCTGTTGGCCGTGTCACCTATCTTTTTCTCTATCCACTCACTTTTATTGAATACTTACATGCCGTTGATAAAATACAAGCGCTAAGCGTTTTAGCACAGCACCCTGTCCCCTCTTATGCGCATGATGAATTGCTTCAATTATTTTATGAATATACATTAATTGGCGGCATGCCAGAAATTGTCGCAGATTATGCAACGCATCACGATTTAGCACGGCTCAACACTTTATATCGTGATTTGCTGATCACCTATCAAGATGATGTGGAAAAATATGCTAAAAGTGAAAACCTACGCACTATTATACGTCACTGTATTATGCGCGCACCATTAGAGATTGCAAAACGTATTAAATTTGAAGGCTTTGGTAGTTCTAATTACCCTTCTAAAGAAATTAAAACCGCACTCACTTTATTAGAAAAAGCCATGATCATGCATTTAATGTATCCGACAACCTCGATCGATTTGCCGATTATGCCTAATTTTAATCGCTCACCTCGTGTACAATTTTTAGATACCGGCCTGGTGAATGCCGCTGTTGGTTTACAAGCACAATTTATTGAAATGCAAACACTGGATAGTATTTATCAAGGACGTATTGCAGAACATATCGTGGCTCAAGAATTGATCGCTACTGGCTTATTACCCAATGAGAATTTCAATTTTTGGATCCGTGAAAAAAAACAATCTTCTGCTGAAGTTGATTTTGTTATCGCTTTTGAAAATAAATTAATTCCGATTGAAGTCAAGGCAGGAAAAACTGGAAAACTAAAATCGCTGCACCAATTTATCAATCAAGCGCCCCACGATTTAGCTGTACGTATTTATTCTGGTCCATTTAGCATTGAACAACACAAAACGCCCGAAGGTAAAGCCTTTACTTTACTGAACTTACCGTTTTACTTAACCCATCAAATCAAAAATTATCTCGAGAATTTACGGTTCAATGCGCCGTAATCGCTTTACTTACCCATATAAGGCACGATGGCACCTGTTTTTGCAGTGAGCGTTGTTTCTGGTTGGGTGTAATCTTGCAAGCGATTATCCGCCCCTGGATTTGATCTTTGTGCAGCGAAATAAGATAAGAAGGCATGATTAATATCAAGACCTGGATTTAAAATATCAGCTCGCCTTGCGTAGCAATCTTGCAAAAACCGCTCTGACCAATCGGCATCAGCTAACGTCGCTTCATTTTCGGTGCTTTCTTTCGTTTCAAGATGTTTAGCGGTTTCGCGGATCAAAAACGCCAAAACTTCTAATTGGTGATCCGTCTTATAGGAATCTAAGGCTACAGTTTTCATAAAATCAAAGATAATGTTAACAAAGGCTTCTGGTAGACGGGCGGGATTGACTTCTCGGGTGCACGTTATTTCGTCACCCTGTCTTTGCATATTGAGTTTAACAGAAGGGCCATAGTGCTGTTCATATAACAGCGTGATTAATTCAGAAATTTTCTCTGCTTGCTGATAAGTTTTACTCAGACGTTTGGGGGTGCATTGAATACCATGGCTCGCTAACTGAAACAAATAACGGTTAACTCCTGCGATATCACCATTGGTCGCGGTTTCAAGCCAAGCTCTAAAGTTCGTAAGACTAGGGTGGTTAATATCGATATCAAGGTCGTTTAGGGCTTCATTTAAACGTTGCATCACTTTTGACTGAGGCATGATTTTCTCCGGGACTATATCAAACCCTCATTTTAAAGTTATTTAACTAAAAAATCAACGGATTTTAGCGATAAATCGGTGTTTTTTTACACGACTCACTATGGCTCAATGCGTCGTAAATGATAATGCACAAAAATCGCGGCGCCGAGCCAGCCGAGGGTGATGCCAAGGAGTAATAAGTCGAGGCCGCGCTCGAAGCCTAAGCCTAGCATTTTGAAGTTGCTTTGATAGGTGCTGGCCAGGAACGATACGGAAGAACTCACGGCGATGAGTGCAAGGCTTACCATGATTAAGGCCAAGAGCGATCCGAATAATCCGTACCATACGCCGGTGTATAAAAATGGGCGACGGATAAAAGCATTGGTGCCGCCGACTAATTTAATGATTGCAATTTCATCATGACGATTAAAAATTGCAAGACGAATCGTATTACCGATGATAAGTACCACCGCGACGCTTAAAAATAACATTAAAATCCAGACAATATTTTCACCCAAATGTAAAATTGCGCTTAAGCGTTGCACCCATTCTAAATCAATCTGCACCAGGGCAACTTCAGGTAAGGCTTGTAATTGTTGCTGCAGCGTTTCTAACATGGTTCTATCCGTAAAGCTGGGATGAACGATAATTACTGCGGGCAGTGGGTTATCAGGCAGTGTGTCCAGCATTTGTGAAAGGCCAGATAATTCTTTAAATTCAGCCAGCGCGGCTTCACGACTTAAAAATTCTACCTGATTAATACCGGGAAAAGATCTAATTTCTTCGCTCAAAGTTTGCGCGCGCGCATCAGAGATTTCATCTTTTACAAATAAAGAAAGCTGTGCACCGCCCTGCCAGGTTTTGGTTAAGGTTTGCATATTGTTGACTAGAACATACAAGCTTGCAGGCAATGCCAATGCGATTGCAATCACCAGCAAGGTCATGGTGCTGGCAAAAGGCGTGCGGCACATTGCACCTAAACTACCAAAGATGGCTTGTAAATGTTGGGAAAAATAAGTAGTCAGCGGTTTTTTCATGGTTACTCCCTCATGCGCCCATCTTCTAATACCATAACGGGACAAGCCATGCGCTCGATTAAATTCAAATCATGACTTGCGATCAATACCGTCACCCCCACCTGATTAAACTCTGAGAATAAGCCCATAATATCCGTAGAAATCACTGCATCTAAATTTCCGGTCGGCTCATCGGCTAATAAGAGGGAGGGTTTATTCACGACGGCACGTGCGATGCCCACACGCTGCTGCTCGCCACCGGATAATGCAATGGGAAAACGTGAGACTTTTTGTAATAAACCCACTTTGTCGAGCGCCGCATTGACCCGTTTTTTTATTTCCTTGTGATGATAACCGCCAATAATAAGCGGCAGCGCGACATTATCAAATACGGTTCTATCCATTAATAAACGATGGTCTTGAAAAATGATACCGATGCTACGACGAAAATAGGGTAATTGATGACCTGACACGGTGCTTAAGTCAAAACCATTCACCATAATTTTGCCACGTGTGGGACGTTCAATTAATGCAATGAGTTTTAATAAGGTACTTTTGCCCGCGCCACTGTGACCAGTAACAAATGCCATTTTCCCTTGGGCCAATTCAAAATTCACATCATGCAGCGCGGTGAATCCGCCGGGATAAGATTTGTTAATGTGTTGACAGCTGATCATGATTTATCCTCAATTGTAAATCCCCCTTTGAAAAAGGGGGTGCCCGCTTCGGGCGGGGGATTTAAAGATCTATGATTATACACAAAGATCTTTAAATCCCCCCCGCCCCCCTTTTTCAAAGGGGGAT
>CAZPAA010000149.1:0-2624 GCA_964584425.1 uncultured Gammaproteobacteria bacterium
CCATATCCGCGGGTAATAATGCCGGGGTTAAATCCTGAGCCCTTTAAAAAATTCGCAAGTTGAATCACGAGCGGTGTTTTCCCTGTTCCACCCACTACAAAGTTACCTACGACAATAACCGGTACAGGTGCACGATATCGGCTAAAAACATTTTTTTTATAAAGAAAGCGACGTATGTTAACAATCAAAAGGTAAATATAAGAAATGGGCACGAGTATAATAAAAAATATGGGATGGCGATACCACGCCAATAAAAAACGATTATAAAGCTTTAACATCATCATCTTGCTTAAATTGTAATTGATACAAGCGTGCGTATAAACCATTTTTAGCGAGTAAATCTTGATGGGTGCCCATCTCAAGCAAATTACCTTTATCAAGTACCATAATTTTATCCGCATTTTCAATGGTCGATAAGCGATGTGCGACAATAAATGTCGTACGATTTTGCATTAAATCTTGCATGGCCTCTTGAATATGGCGCTCGGATTCCGTATCTAATGCACTGGTTGCTTCATCAAAAATCAAAATCGGCGCATTTTTATATAAAGCCCGGGCAATCGCAAGACGCTGGCGTTGTCCACCTGAAAGTAACATGCCATCTTGACCAATTTGGGTGTGAATTCCTTTGGGTAACTCTTCAACAAATTGTTGGGCATGCGCATGGGTTAAGGCTTGCAAAACCCGTTCTTCATCATAAGGTAAATTTCCATGTGCTACATTGTGCGCAACGGTATCATCAAATAACACCACATGCTGAGAAACGATGGCAATCTGTTCGCGCAAATCCGTTAAGCGAATATTTTTAATATCAATACCATCGAATAAAATTTGCCCAGAATAATCATCGTATAATCTAGGTAGTAGTTGCACGAGTGTCGTTTTCCCACTCCCTGAGTGGCCGACTAATGCAATTTTTTCACCCGCATTAACTTTGAAATTGATATCTTCTAACGCCATCGCTTCTTGCGTACTTCGGTAAGAAAAACTCACATGGTTAAATTCAACGCTGCCTTTTAAGGGAGCCGTCAATTTCTCTCCGGTTTGATTTTCTGCCGCAGTATCTAATACCGCAAAAATACTCTGTCCTGCAGCAATGCCCTGCTGAATTTTGTGACTGACGGAGGTGATCTCTTTCACGGGTTTTAATAAACCAATCATGGCACCGACCATGGTTGCAAAACCACCGGCAGTTAATGCATAAGATTCAGCTTGTTTTGTTGCAATCAACAGAGTTAATGCAACACCTAATCCCGCAACAAACTGGATAAGCGGCACGCTGAGTGATTTAGTTAGTGCCAATTTCATTTCTTGCTCGCGATTGTTTTCAGTTGCACTCGCAAAACGCTGGTAGGCCAGATCTTGTGCGCCGAAAATCCGCACGACTTTGTAGCCTAATAAATTTTCTTGCGCCACATGAGTCATCGCGCCCATGGTTTGCTGTATTTTATGGCTATATCTACGGAATAATTTTGTTGCGCCAGTAAATAATAAGGCAACGATCGGTGCGAGTAATAAAAACCATAATGACAGGCGCCAGTTAATTGAGAACATCACGCCTAGTAAAAAAATGATCAGGAAAAAGTTACGCACGGAATCAATCACGGCATCTGTGCACGCTTTTGCAATTTGATCTGCGTTATAAGTAATTTTAGATAATAATTCTCCCGCCGCGTGGTGATCATAAAAGCTCGCAGGTAATTTTAATAAATGCGCAAATGTTTGCTTACGAACATCCACTACGACTTTACGGGCTAACCAATACAAACTGTAATGCGATAAAAAACTCATTACACCACGGCCAAGTAAAAATAATGGCAGTACAATGGGAATAAGTGCAATGACATGGGGATCTTGGTGCACAAATCCATCATCGAGTAAGGGCTGAATTAGACGGATCAAAGCCGCATCAATTGCCGAATAAAGCGCGCTGGTCACGACCGCGAGAATAAAAATATACCAATAATTTTTGATATAACTGAATAAGCGTCGATAGATGGGCCAGCTATTGGCGGTCGAATATTGGGGCTGTCTGAATATCTTAAGCATCGGCTATTCTATCATAGCTTCAGGAGCTTATCCCAGCCTGGCTTGGGTGAAAATCGCGAGCCCAAGACATCCTCATAACTCTTTAATTTTTCATAGATTTCTTTATAGCCTCGGGTCTTTGCATACTGCATAGGACCGCCTAAGAACGGCGCAAACCCCATGCCAAAGATGATCCCAGCATCTACTTCATCAGCACTTGCTACAATCCCCTCTCCTAAGCATGCTACACATTCATTGATAAGAGCAAAGATTAAGCGATCTTGTACTTCATTCGCACTGACTGTAGTTAGTGTGGCTGGACCTTTTTGCGTCTCTATTTTTCCTTTTTTGTAAGTATAAAACCCTTTGCCGCTTTTCTTACCCAATTCACCCTTTGCCACTTTGTCTACTAAAATTTTGGGTGTCGTTCCGCCTAAATTTTTCACTGCCGCTAAGCAAATATCTAAGCCAATCAAATCGACCATGGCAACAGGGCCCATCACCATGCCGAAATCTTTTGCAGCTTGATCAATAAATTGAATATTGACACCTTCATCAATTAAATGCACCGTTTCAAGCAAATAAGGTCCAATCAC
>CAZPAA010000149.1:2634-5391 GCA_964584425.1 uncultured Gammaproteobacteria bacterium
TAGGCGTTTGTTTATTTTTTGTTTAACCTCTTTAGTTTGAATGACTTCAACCAGTTGCATTTTAGGCACCGGATTGAAAAAATGAATACCGACTAAACGATCCGCATGCGCAAATCCCACTTTCAATTCTTCTAAAGAAAGGCTGGAAGTATTGGTCGCGATCATGGCATCTGGTTTTATTTTATCTGCGATATCACGTAATAAAGCCTGTTTTACCGCTAAATTTTCAAAAATTGCTTCTAAAATAATATCCGCGTGAGCGAGCCCAGCCCCTGCAACATCTGGAATAAGTTTATCCAGCACGTATTTATCCTGACATAATTCATGCGCTCGCGCGATAGCGCGACTGAGATCTTGTGGTGTTCTATCTTGTAAACTCACAGTCAAACCTTTTAGCATGCACCACGCTGCGATATCACCACCCATGGTTCCTGCACCAATCACATGTATATGTTTTGCCTTCCAATTGACTTGCTTGCCTACGCTTTTTAATTGTTCTTGTAAGAAAAATAAACGCACTAAATTTTTTGCGGTACTGCCTTCGAGTAAACGAATAAATCCATCCACTTCAGATTTATACGCATTTGCACCATCGACACCATTTTTTTGCCAATTTTCAATGATCATATATGGTGCGGGATAATGTGCTGGACTTGCTTGTTTTGCAACTTGTTTCCGCATTAATATCGCAACTAAACGTCTTACTAACGATACGCGAACTAATTGCTGTACGATTGAAACTTTGCGTTTTTTATGGCCATGCAATGCGATGAATCGCGCTGCATTTTTCATTTGACGTTTAGGCACAACCACATCCGCAAGGCCCATTTTTTTTGCAGATTTAGCATTCACCATGCGACCGGTTAGCATCATATTTAACGCTTGGAGAGGATGAACTAATGCAGGCAGGCGCACGGATCCACCCCAGGCGGGTTGCACACCTAAGCGTACTTCGGGTAATCCCAGTTTGGAACTATCCTCTTCGACAATGCGATATTTACATGAAAGCGCTAATTCTAATCCGCCGCCTAAACAAAATCCATGAATCACAGCGATCGTTGGGAATGGTAAATCGGCAATTTTCTGCATCACAGATTGTCCAAAAGCAACATATTCTCTGACCACTTCCAGATCAGCGCTTTTTTCAAACTCATGAATATCGGCGCCCATGCAAAATCCAGACTCTTTTGCAGATAAAATCACCAACGCTTTAGGTGCTTGAGTTTTGATATTATCGATGATCTCATTGAGCTCTTGCATTGCTTGCGTGCGCAATATATTCACTTTATTATTTTCATTATCAAAATAAAGCCAGGCGATTTTTTCTTGATCAATATTCAGTTGCCAATTTTTCATGAGAAATCCTTAACGTTTTCAATTAACATGGCGCCGCCTTGGCCCCCACCGATACATAAACTCGCGATACCATAACGCGCATTTTCACGTCGCAAAATATGCGCTAAATGCAATGTGATCCTTGCGCCACTTGCACCGACAGGATGTCCCATTGCAACTGCGCCGCCATCGATATTCACTTTTTCTGGATTAATCGAGCCAAAGGGTTTGTCTAGGCCTAGCGCGCTTACGCAATAATCTTGATCTTCCCAGGCTTTGTAACATGCCAAGACTTGTGCTGCGAAAGCTTCATTGATTTCATAATAATCAACATCATTTAGTGACATATTGTTACGTCGCAGCAGCGGTGTAATCGCATGCACAGGCCCAAGACCCATAATTTCTGGGGGCAATGTGGCCCATTGTGTATCAACGACTCTTGCCAAAACCGGTAACTTAAATTCTTTAACAGCCTCTTCACTTGCTAAAATTAATAATGCCGAACCATCCGTAATTTGTGAACTATTTCCAGGCGTGACACTGCCATAAACTTTATCGAAAAAAGGCTTTAATTTAGCTAATTTTTCCATGCTGCTGTCTGAACGGACACCATCATCTTTATCATAACAATGACCTTTATTGTCAAAAATGGGAATAATTTCAGATAACAACCCATTCGCTTGTGCATTTGCAGCCAGCTTATGACTACGCACTGAAAAAGCATCCATCTCTTCACGGGTGATATTAAAGCGATAAGCTAAATTTTCTGCAGTTTGCCCCATGGATAATCCCACAACGGGGTCAGTTAATCCTTTCATCACACCAATAATGGGCGTTAAAAAATGAGGTCGGACCTGAGAAATCACTTTAAGTTTCTGCGCCAAAGTTCTGGCACTGTTCATATCACCTAGCCAATTCACCATTTGATGATTAAACATAACGGGAGAGCGGCTCATGTCGTCTGTACCCCCCGCTAAGACAATACGATGATCACCTGAGGCGATCAAGCGCGAAGCCGTATCCAATGCTTGTAAACCTGAAGCACAATTGCGTTGTACGGTAAATGCTGGAATATCTTTCGCCCCTAGTCGCAAACCAATCACCCGCGCAACATTTGGCTCGCCAGGATGCGCAATCACCGATCCGATGATAATTTCGCTCAACTGGTCAATCGAAAAATTCTGCCGCATCAACAAGTTACGCCCGCAAGCTACCGCCAGATCGGAACTACTAAAATGTCCTACATGACTTCTGGCTTTTAAAAAAGGTGTGCGCGCTCCATCAACAATATATACCGTTCTATGCTTACTCATATGTTTTCCTAAGGGACCCAAATCTTTAAAGTTTAACAGTAATTACACAAAACTCTAACTTTTTATTTGGTAATTCTGATAAAAAGAATTTTTTCACACAACCTTATTT
>CAZPAA010000150.1:0-5352 GCA_964584425.1 uncultured Gammaproteobacteria bacterium
GCCGAATAAATCTACTGTCCGAAATCTCTTGATTAGACAGATGACGATGCACCAGGGCACTTAATCTTGCGCGAATAGCCATAACATCTCCCCTGTGAAGATTTTAAGCTAACATGCTCACTTCTTGGGAGTCAAGCTTTAGGGAAGATTTTACCCGGGTTTAAAATACCCTTAGGATCGAATACGTTTTTGATTTGTCGCATCAAGCTGATACTGGGGGCATCGATCTCTTGGGCTAAAAAGGGTTGTTTGGCAAGGCCAATACCGTGCTCTCCGGATAAGCTGCCTTTAAACGCCAGGACCACGCTAAAGACTTCTTGTAGGCACTCCTCGACAACCGAAGCCTGGGCAGGATTCGCGGGGTCATACATTAAATTCACATGAATATTACCGTTGCCGGCATGGCCAAAACAGACGATAGGAATATGATATTGTGCTGAAAGCTGATCTAAACGTTCGATAAATGCGGGGATCGCAGATACCGGGACGACAATATCCTCATTAATTTTCTTAGGTGCAACATGGCGTAAACTGGGCGATAAGCGGCGTCTTGCTTGCCAAAGTTGGTGTCGTTCCTGCGCGGTATGAGCAACATCCATGCTGATTAAATCGGGATGCTGTGCACATTCACGCATGATTTGTAGCATATCCTCGATGTTACGCTCACTGCCATCGATACCGATTAATAATAAAGCTTGTGTTGTATCCGGTAGATCCACACCGCCATATTTTCGCACCAATTCGACGGTGGTTTTATCCATAAATTCTAGCGCAGCGGGTAATTCTGCTTGTCCCATAATTTGAGTAACGGCTTTTGTTGCGCCTTCAATGCTGCGATAGAGTGCGCGCAATGTCATTTGTTTTTGTGGAAGCGGTAATAATTTCAACGTGGCTTGCGTGACAGTTGCCAGTGTTCCTTCCGAGCCGATTAACAAACGGGTTAAATCATATCCAACCACGCTTTTGCTGGTATATGCGCCAGTGTGAATGGTGAGTCCTGCGCCCGTCACTGCGGTTAATGCCAAAGTATTTTCGCGCGTGGTCCCGTACTTAATCGCACGTGGACCGGAAGAATTATGCGCTAGATTCCCACCCAAAGTACAAAACTCACGGCTACCGGGATCGGGCGCCCAAAACAAACCTTTTTCTTTTGCAGCTTGTTGAATTGCAAAATTGGTGACGCCAGGCTGCGCAACCATCACACGATTCTCGGTATCTATCTGCAAAATATCCTGCATGCGCACCAGAGACATCACAATACTAGATTTGAGTGGAACCGCACCACCCACGGCGCCTGAGCCTAAACCACGTGGGACTAATGAGATTTCATACTCATTACATAGCTGTGTGATCAAAACGACTTCTTCATGTGTTTTAGGGAATACAACCGCAAGTGGCATTGCAAATCGCTGCGTGCCATCGGTACCATAAGGCCAACATTGCGCAGGCTCGGTGAGAATAAATTCTGCAGCAATCTGTTGGCGTAGTGCACTCAAAAACGCAGCATCAATCGACATACTCAAATACCCGCACTACTTTTGTCACGCCACCGGTTGAACGCGCGAGATCGGTCAGCTTATCTGCTTGATCACGCGAGACTATGCCCATTAAATACACCACATCATTTTCAGTGATAACTTTAGTGTGTAGCGGATTTATTTCGTTAAAGCCCGATGAAGTTTTAATTTTGGTTGTGATCCAGCTATCATGAGAGCGAGTGACAATTGAGGTAGGCTCTTGCACAGTCAGCTCGTTATACACTTTGCGTACCTTTTCGGTATCACGCGCAATATCACCGATTTTATCTTTAGCCGCTTGCGAGGCGACTTGTCCGACTAATAACACAATTTCGTTATAACTCACAATGACAATATGCGCGCGGGCGTTGAGGTTAATGAATTCATATTCTTCAATCGCGTGTGAAATTTTAATTTCAATCCCTTGATCGTCAATCACGGTACCCGTCGTGCGCTTATCATATGCAACTGCTGCACCCGTGACTGCAGCGCCGCCCGCGAGTGCAAGACAACCCGATAAAAAACCCACACACAACAACAATAACACTATCCTTGTCATATTGTTTATCCCTTGCATTAGCTTTCCTCTCCAAAAATTTGATTGTCGATTAAATCGCATAAATAATGAATCACACATAAATGCACTTCTTGAATGCGTGCGGTTTGTTCATGCGGCACGCGAATTTCCAGATCATCAGAATTAAGCACCTGCGCCAATGCACCACCATTTTTGCCAGTCAATGCAACCACTCGCATCCCAACATCATGCGCAGCCAGCGCCGATTGCACAATATTATTGGATTGACCGCTAGTGCTGATCGCTAATAACACATCACCCTTTTGCCCAAGCGCGCGAATTTGTTTGCTGTAAACTTCATCAAAATGATAATCATTAGAAATTGAAGTCAGCGTAGAAGTATCGGTAGTCAAAGCAATCGCAGGCAAGCCCGGACGCTCCCGCTCAAAGCGATTGATAAGCTCCGCAGAAAAATGCTGAGCATCAGCCGCAGACCCACCATTCCCACAGATCAAAATTTTATGCCCACCCAGCAACGCTTCCACCATAATTTGCGTTGCCTGCGCAATAGATTCAGGCAAAGCATCCGCCGCCGCAATTTTAGCTTCGATGCTTGCACTAAATAAATGTTGTAACCGCGCAATAAGATCCATAAAACTCCAAAAACTTAATCAACTGATCAAAAACACATCATTTATAAAGTAAAAGCATGCTTAATCCACCGCAACTGCGGCACCCCATTAAGATATGTTATGCCAACCACATCAAAACGACAATAAAACTTATCATGCCACCCTTTTTTTTGTAAATACAACGATCCCGTCCGCAATAACCGTTGTTGTTTATGAAAGGTAACACTTTCAATCGGATCATAACCATCCAAATTGGTACGAGAGCGCACCTCAACAAACACCACCGTTTGCTTCTCGCGCATAATCAAATCAATCTCACCCATACGACAGGAAAAATGCCGATCCAGCAACACAAGCCCCTGCTGCTGCAAATATTCACAAGCAAAATCTTCTGCATGATGGCCAACCAGTTGGCGCGCATTGTTATTATAAGACACGTGGAACTCCTGCATTAAAGCGGGCACAATCGCCCTGACGAACAACAAAACCACTATTATCCACAGAGATAATGCCAGTCGCACCATGGAAATTAAAATTCGGATTTGCACTCAAGCGGTTGATATTTTTCGCAACACTATAGGCATCCACTCCAAAAGCAAACAAACGACCCTGGCTTGCTTCTTGTGTGAGTAATTGTTTCGCCATGCCTTCTAGGGTGGCGTTGCGACTATGGGGGTTGACTACCCATGGACTGTCACAAAATACAATCCCATTGAGATCTTGATCTACCCCAGGATTAGGTGTGCCAGAGTATACACTCGACATCGCATAAATCGGTAAACCTTGCGCATAATAAAATTTCATTAAAGGTGGAATTTGTCGCGCTTGCTCGGGCTTTGCAACTAAAAATAGAAAATCTAAATCTTGCCTGCTGCCGACAATCGAGGTTTCACCATTCGCGTCTTTAGTCTCACGAACTTTAAGCACATAATGCACCGGATCTTCCAGCGGTCGATTGGTATCAAAATAAGTGATATCCACTACTTTACCGCCCAGTTGCTCAAAGCGGCGTTTAAACGAAGCAGCTGCGCGACGCCCAAACGCATCTTGCTCAACTAATCCCGCAGCAAATTGATGACCATTTTGAATGGCAAATTCTGCCAATCGATAAGCCTCATCTTCAGGCCCTAAGGAAAAAGGATAGAGATAGTGCGGCAAACGCGTACGCCCCTCTAAGGTGTTGAGTGCAATCACGATGGTATTGCTATCCACCGCTTTATTGTCTAATAAGGTTTCAAGGCCTGGCTTTGTCAGTGGACCAACAATGATATCCGCGCCTTCACTCTTGGCTTGCTGATAAGCGTTGATAACCTCTTTATCAGCATGAGTATCATAAATACGAATATCGGTTTGGCCACTCAAACTGTCGGCTTTTTCAAGGTAATAAGCACTGATAAAGCCATCTCGGATTGCTTGTGCGGCGACATTATATTGCCCGGTTAATGGAAGCAATAAGGCCATTTGTGGATTGGTAATATTACGTGCAACCGGCGCGGAGGTAGTCAGTTCTGGCTTAGACTCTTTAGTATTTGCCTTTTCCTTCGGTTCCTTACGCTGCCAAAACCAGGTATAGCTTCGCGCTTCTTGCACTTCTTCAACTGCGGGGGCCACCGTGGTTTCAGGAGTGGTTAAATCCACCACTTCAACCGCATGGGCGAGCTCCGTCATAGCGAGTAGCGCGAAAGTTGCGTACAATAGAGGTTTCATCGATAGGAATCACTTAAAGTTAATATGCCAGGAACATTATACATTGTCGCATCCCCTATTGGGTGTTTGCAAGACATAAGTCATCACGCATTAGAAGTTTTACGCAGTGTTGATCTGATTGCTTGCGAAGACACCCGGCATAGCAGCGTCTTGTTACACCATTTTGGGATTAATACGCCTGTTATACCCTATCATAGCCACAATGAAGAAACTTGCAGTGCTTTATTGCTAGAAAAATTAATAACGGGGAAATCGATTGCACTGATGAGTGATGCTGGAACGCCGCTGATTCATGATCCAGGTTTACATATTGTTCGGCACTGTAGAGAAGCCGGAATCCGTGTGGTACCAATTCCCGGTCCTTGTGCGTTGATTGCGGCATTATCGGCTTCAGGATTATCCGGTTCAGCATTTATTTTTGCGGGATTTTTGCCTAATAAATCGAGTGCGCGAAAAAAAGCTTTGGCGTTTGTAGAGAATGAAACGCGAACGGTGATTTTTTATGAAGCGCCGCATCGAATTTTGGAGAGTTTGCAAGATATGATGGAAATTTTAGGAGGAACTCGGCAAGCCGTGCTGGCTCGGGAGTTAACTAAAATGCATGAAACATTTTTATCTGGGACTTTATTCGAATTACACCAACAATTATTGGCGGATCATCATCAGCAAAAAGGTGAGTTTGTGATTTTAATTGATGGGGTAAAGGAGCAGGAATCTGCTGAAAATTTATCTGAGGCTAAACGTATTTTTGAAATTTTAAAGGCGGAGCTATCGCAAAAACAAGCGGCACAATTAACTGCCAAAATCACGGGAATTGCAAAAAATACGGTGTATGAGTGGGGAATAAAGGACCAGGGGGTGTAGGCGGATTGATGTAAAAGTTTCCGATCCCCTCATCCGCCCTTCCCTCATCCGCCCTGCGGGCACCTTCTCCCTGAGGGAGAAGGATCTCTCTAGTTAACCACAGGGAATAACGAGA
>CAZPAA010000151.1:0-5347 GCA_964584425.1 uncultured Gammaproteobacteria bacterium
GCATTTGACGTAATCATTTTAGTTTGATGACGCACTTTCTGGAAATCCAAGGGCAGAATGTACGCGTAAATAATCAAATTCTATGCCTTGGCAAATGCGCTTGGGGCCACAGCCCAGTACAATGATTTTTTCATTTTTTGTCGGGCGGGATTCGCAATATTGTTCGTAGGTTGAATATAAATATGCGGTGTCAGTTGAAAATTCTGCGCTGCAGGTGTCCACTCTTTTGTAGACTGGATGAATATTGAGTTGGTAACGTTTATCGCGTATCGCTTGCTCGGAAACGGAAAATAATGCGGCTAAACGTTTGTCGGAGAATCCTTTGCGTTTCCATTGACGTAAATTTTGCGCATCAACTGCATGTAAATTTAAGGTTTGAATATGTAATTCGGTTTGAATTAAATCTTCGATTTGCACTAAAAACCAGGGATCAATACCAGAATATTGATGCACTTCTTCAATATCTAAACCATAACGAAATGCATCGGCAATATACATTAAGCGCTCGGGGCTTGGCACTGCAATATGGGTAATTAATACTTCTTTGATATCGGGCACGGTTAAATCTAATTTTGGCTCTAAGCCAAAAATGCCGATCTCCAAACCACGTAAGGCTTTTTGCAGAGATTCTTGGAACGTGCGGCCCATCGCCATCACTTCGCCGACTGATTTCATTTGGGTGGTGAGTTTGGCTTCACTGCCTGGGAATTTTTCAAAGTTAAAACGTGGGATTTTGGTGACGACATAATCAATTGTAGGCTCGAAGGATGCTGGGGTTTTGCCTTGGGTGATGTCGTTTTTTAATTCATCCAAGGTAAAACCTACCGCTAATTTTGCTGCGATTTTTGCGATAGGAAATCCTGTGGCTTTAGAGGCCAGCGCGGAGGATCGCGATACACGCGGATTCATTTCAATCACGTACAAGCGGCCATCTTGTGGATTCACCGCAAATTGTACGTTGGAGCCGCCGGTGTCTACGCCGATTTCGCGCAAGACTTTAATCGAGGCATCGCGCATAATTTGATATTCTTTATCGGTGAGGGTTTGCGCGGGTGCTACCGTAATGGAATCACCGGTGTGTACACCCATCGCGTCGACATTTTCAATCGAGCACACGATAATGCAATTGTCTTTTTTATCGCGCACCACTTCCATCTCGAATTCTTTCCAGCCGATGACGGATTCTTCGATTAAAAGTTCATGTGTGGGCGATAATTCTAAACCTCTCTCGCAAATTTCCATAAATTCTTCGCGGTTATAAGCAATGCCGCCGCCCGTGCCGCCTAGAGTAAATGAGGGACGAATAATGGTGGGGTATCCGAGTGGCGCTTGCACTTGCAGTGCTTCTTCCATGCTGTGGGCGATCGCCGATAATGGCGTGGCTAAACCAATTTTATGCATACTGAGTCGGAATTTTTCGCGATCTTCAGCTTTGTCTATGGCTTCGCGTGTTGCGCCGATGAGTTCTACTTTATATTTTTCGAGGATGCCGTGTTTGGCTAGATCCAAAGCGGTATTCAGCGCAGTTTGTCCGCCCATGGTGGGTAGGATTGCATCGGGTTTTTCTTTCGCGATAATGCTGGTTAATACTTCCCAGTTAATCGGTTCAATGTAAGTGACATCGGCATAATCAGGATCGGTCATGATCGTTGCGGGATTCGAATTGACTAAAATAACGCGATAGCCTTCTTCTTTTAAGGCTTGGCAGGCCTGCGCGCCTGAATAATCAAACTCGCAGGCTTGTCCTATCACTATCGGGCCGGCACCAATAATTAAAATACTGCGAATATCGGTACGTTTAGGCATGTTGACCTCGGATCATTTTCATAAATTCGGCGAATAAGGGGAATACATCGTGTGGGCCTGGGCTTGCTTCGGGGTGGCCTTGGAATGCAAATGCGGGTTTTTGTCGATGTTTGATCCCTTGAATGGTGTTGTCGAATAAAGATCGGTGTGTAACTTGTAATTCTTGCGGGAGAGACGCTTCATCCACCGCAAAGCCGTGATTTTGGCTGCTGATCATCACTTGCTGGGTGCGCTCATCCATCACGGGGTGATTGGCGCCGTGGTGCCCTACTTTCATTTTGAAAGTTTTTGCGCCGCAAGCGAGGGCTAATAATTGATGGCCTAAGCAAATGCCGAAGATCGGCATATTATCTTTTAATAATTGTTGGATGGTTTTGATTATCTCGACGCAAGCCGCCGGATCGCCAGGACCATTGGATAAAAATACGCCGTCAGGTTTATAGGCATAAATGTCTTGCGCAGTACTATTGCCAGGGAGCACGGTCACGCAAAAGCCTTGGGTGACAAGACAGCGTAGAATATTGTGTTTAATCCCGAAGTCGAGGGCAACGATGTGCTTTCCCCCTTTGTAAAAGGGGGGGAGGGGGGATTTTGCGATCTCAGGGGTACAACCTTGCTTCAAAAAATCCCCCCTGCCCCCCTTTTGCAAAGGGGGAGAAACTTGGGACTGATTCCACCGACCTGTGGTCCATTCATAGGGGGCTTTTGTACTAACGACGCTGGCTAGATCTTGCCCACTTAATCCTCCGAAATTGCGCGCATGATTAAGCGCTGCTTGTTCATCCGTACGCGTCAGAATGCATGCGCCTTGCGAGCCTTCTTCTCTTAATATATGGGTGAGTTGCCGGGTATCGATATCAGAGATGGCGACAATTTTATGCTTCATTAAATAGTCGCTTAAAGTCTGGGTGGACCGCCAATTACTGGTGGCTAGAGATAAATCTCGAATAACCAAACCTTTGGCCCAGACTTGATTAGATTCAGCATCTAAGGCATTTGTGCCAACATTGCCGATATGTGGATAAGTTAAAGTAACGATTTGTTCAGCGTAGGAAGGGTCGGTCAGAATTTCTTGATAACCGGTCATCGCGGTATTAAAAACCACTTCCCCCACCGCCGCGCCTTGTGCGCCAATTGCAGTGCCGTGAAATACTGTGCCATTTGCTAAGGCGAGTATAGCCGGGGTCAACATTCACATTCCTTTTGTTTCGCGATATTATACACAGCTTGGTTGTTTTCACAAATAGATTTTTTGAGATGGGTGCTTGGGTGACGATGGGAAGGATCCCCTCCCTTTTTAAAAAGGGAGGGGGGTCATTATGCCATCCTAAGGGTTAACGGATCAGCACATGTGTAATAGGGGTAACTGCTCAATCAGGCACTAATGAAGGTTCTTGCGATACTGGGGTGAGGATAATTCTATGATCTTCTACCTGGTTAACAGGGTCATATGCATTTCCTTAAGATGAGTTATATTATTGTATAACAAAAAGTCAGGGGAACCATCCTGCAAAAATAGTAGAATGTTTTTAAATACCCATAAGGACTACCATTATGCGCCTTTCAGAGTTTGAGCTCGCTGTGATTAAACAAACCTTTTTGAAATATTTTGAGCCAGGCGATGAATTATGGTTATTTGGCTCGCGTGTGGATGATCATAAAAAAGGCGGCGATATTGATTTATATGTATATACCCAGCAAAGCGATTTGGATAAAGTATTTAATGCTAAAATTTCATTTTTAGTTGAGGTTAAATCAATGATTGGCGAGCAAAAGATAGATGTTGTGCTGCATGCTGCGCATATGAAAGATGCACCTATATATAGGAAGCGAAGATAACGGGGATAAGATTAATATGAATGACAAAGAACTACTGGCATCTGAAATAAACATTTGTGATATTCACAAAAATCGCATTCAATTAGCGTTGAAACATATCAAGCCACTTTTACCGCTCACGCCAAATAAGATTCAACAACTTTCCGAAGAAGAACTGGGATTTTTAGAGCTCATGACCAATCGCTTTGCCAAGTTGCAAGATGCGATTGGGGCGAAGGTGTTTCCTTCATTGTTGAAATTATTGCAAGAATATCAGCCTGAGGAAAGCTTTCTTGACCGCCTACATAAGCTTGAGCGCTTGAATATTATTGAAAGTACTGTCCTGTGGAATCGATTTTGTGAGGTGTGTAATTCCATCGCGCATGATTATCCTGAAACATCAGAAATAACAGTAAACGCCTTGAATCAATGTGCAAGCTTATGCTTAGATCTCATTCGATTTTGGGAGGGGCTAAAAAAATATATTCAAGCACATACATGAATACATCTCCAATCCAGGCGAGATCTGGGATCACCCTCTCTATAGATATCAATAATTTTACCCCGCCTAAATACTCAAAAAAGAATATATTTTTATAATAATTTATTTTGTGATATGTCCATTTCACTTCAAGATGCGGATCTAGCTCCGTCATTGCGACTGCGAGCAGCAGCAGCTTTAGGTGCAACGGTTGAAATTAGATTTCATGTTCCAAGTCCTAGATTAGACATCAATAAAGCTTGATAAACAACTCACATTCCTGTACTATCTTTATGGATTGTTTAGGAAAAAGCCATGAAAATTAATGAGTTACTAAAAAATGATGCCCTTAAGAAAGGGGAATTGATAGACGGTAAGAATTTTATTGAGCATTGGTATGCCCTTAACAAGCCCAGTTTTTCATTTAAATCTGAGACGCAGCAGGCTGTTGAGGCTATTCAACTGTTACTGGATAATGCAACATTTAAAGCGTTTGAACCTAAGCCACAAAGCACCATTTTAAGTCAGCGTAATGCGCTTCTCACGCAGCAACATACTTCGCTGCAAACATTGGCACTTGCTTATCAAAACAGTGAAGATAGCGCGGCAATTAGCACGCTGATTATTCGGATTTTAAACATCTCTACTCCTGAGAACCCGATAGATATCGATAAAGAAAATGGTTTGCACTGGATTCAAATATTGATTCCGCATATACAGACCCAAGATGTAACGCCCATTCTTGAAAAAATTCCACAAACGATGTGGGATTATTTTTTTAGTATCCATTTACACGATACGCTTTGTGATCCTAATCCCTTGGAAAATTTTTGGGTAAGAAAGGCCAAAGAAGAAGTAACACATGCACAAAGAAATGCGATTTGCGTGATCATGAAAATTACCAACGCTAGAGAGGATGTTTCTGATGATATTAAAAGAATAAGGACTTATCATAATGAAGGTTTTTTTGAAAAATATCACGCTGTGATTTCCGATGATTCCTATAATGGCGGATTTACCTACCAAATGCCTCGTGGCACAGAACAGAACAGTTTTTTTTCTCTGGTTAGGAGTTTAAGCAATGATGCCAAAGAAAATCGTAATACAGGAGGTATTCCCAATGGAATGCTTACTTATGTTCATAATGATGATGCTAATCCAGCTTATTGCTACCAGATCTTACGCTTAAATCCCCAAGCAGATACTCCTGAAAATCGCAATATTGTAACAACATATATTATT
>CAZPAA010000152.1:0-5296 GCA_964584425.1 uncultured Gammaproteobacteria bacterium
ATTGAGCTAACCAAACTAAAACCAAATTAAAACCAATAAATCCCGCTCCACCCGTGACTAAAACCGCAATTTAAAATATCCAAATCAATATTAAAAAGTCTAAACTCAAGATAACCCCTCAAATCTTCCCAAGAAAAACCGCAACCCATAATCCTAACATGCCAAAAAATGTCTGTCGATATGCCTTAGCTTTTCGAAAATAATACCAACGAGCTATAAAACTAGCATTTCGTGCACAAGCAAAATCTGCTAAACATTGTTGATTTTCTGGTGTGAGTAAATGCGAAATAGAGGAGAGCGCGGCGACTTGGGTTTCATTCCATATTTTAAATCGGCCTTGTAATAACATTTTTATACGAATGATCCGTGCTTTTAGTGAATTATTTTCACCGATAATATTGTTTTCATGTTGTCGATAACGCACACTGGGGTCAGGATCATAACAGATAGCACCCCCCGCGCCTGAAATCACTTGATACGTCCACCAATCATGACTAATAATTTTCTGCCCTTGTGCAGCCTTCATTAATTGCCAGGCTTTTGCGTTCATCACCATTGTATTTCCACCAAAAATATTTTGCACTAGTGCATTGGCAAAACAAGGATTTTTACAAAACAAAGGCGAATAACCTATCTCTTTATTCTCTTCATTAATTAAACGTGTTCGCCCCCCATATAAACCCGCCACTCCCGCAGGCAAAGTAGATAACCAATTAATCGCGCGCGCTAATTTATCTCTCTCCCATAGATCATCTTGGTCCGCGTAAGCAATAAATTTTGCTGGGGGCTCGGGTAAATCAAAAATCGATAAAAAATTATATTCAAACCCTCGTCTTGGGCCAGAGACATTTTTGAAAGTAATATTAGGGAATTTTTTTTTGCTGTTTTTAATGATTTCTAATGTGCTGTCTGTAGAGCCATCATCACTGACAAATACGAATACGTTACCCACCGTTTGCTCAGCTATTGATGCAATTTGTTAAGATAGAAATTCCTCACACTTTAAGGGACATAACATAATGGCCACATTTGATTGAATCTGCGCCGCAATCATGGCATACTCTCTAGATAGTGGGAAGGGAAGTACACGGGGTCAAGGATGATAGTAGACGTTAAATTTAAAGAAAACACAATAAGCAATTTCTTATTTTCAAAATCTATCCTCGCAACCCACACCCAAGAATTGAAATCCCATTCCCTACATGAATTATTTGCACAAGACCCAGCGCGTTCAAAAAAAATGCAAGTCCCATGTGAAGGCTTAACTTTGGATTTTAGCCGCCAGCGCATTACACAAGAAACGTTAAATATTTTTACCCGTCTTGCAAGCGAAAATGAATTACAAGAAAAGATCTCCGCGTTAATGCGCGGAGATCTCGTTAACGTTTCTGAAGATCGTCCCGCTTTGCACACGGCCTTACGTGATTTTTCACCCACGCCTATTTATGTCGACGGACAAAATATCAAACCAGTTATTTTAGCAAACCTAGAAAAAATGCGTTTATTATGTGAAGGTTTTTGGAATAAAGGCATTGAAGATGTTATTGTCATCGGTATCGGGGGCTCTTATTGGGGTTCACGCTCTGTTTGAGAAGCTCTACAAAATTTACCTAAACGTCTTCGTGTACATTTTTTAGCGGATATTGAAGAAGAAGCTTTCACCAGTTGCACGCGGAGGCTTCTTCCGGAAAAAACTGTTGTTTTGGTAATCAGTAAATCTTTTACCACCGCTGAAGTGTTATGCAACGCTTATCGCGCACGTGCATGGCTTTGCGATTATTTTGCTAAGCATTGTTTAGCCATCTGCGCAGCGCCCGAAAAAGCCAACGCTTTCGGCATAAAGAATGAACATATACTCGAATTTTGGCCTTGGGTAGGGGGACGGTATTCCGTTTGGTCTGCAGTAGGCATGCCCATCGCCCTGTGCTATGGTATGGATACTTTTTATGAGTTGCTCGCCGGCGCACATCTGATGGATCAACATGTTATCAGCACGCCCACCTTACAAAACTTGCCGATGATGGCCGCGCTTTTAGCTTTTTTAAATTCGCGCTATTTTGAGATCTCAACCCATGCCATTATCCCCTATAGTTTTCGTTTACAGGCTTTTATCCCCTATCTACAACAACTCTCCATGGAGAGCCTGGGCAAATGTCACGATCTGAATGGCAACCCTATTTTAGAGCCAACCGGCACGATTGTATGGGGACAAACGGGCTTGCATGCGCAACATACTTTTAATCAATTGTTACACCAAGGCAATCATATTATTGACATCTGTTTTATTTTACCGATGGATAAACCTGAATTAGTCAAAGCCTGTTATGCGCAGTCACACGCCTTAACTTTGGGCGATCATGAGCATCCATTGACTTATGCACGCATTACCGGAAATCAACCGCATAATATTTTAAAAATGACCACTATCAATGCTAAAAATTTAGGCTTATTGATGGCTTTTTATGAACACTAAACTTTTTTACTGTCCTGTTTATTCAATTTCAATCCCTTTGACCAATTAGGCATTGAATATGCAAAACAACATTGTAACCATTTTGTTAAAGAATGAACACATCCTCATGTTATGCAGCCATTCAAGACTTAAGCCAAGGGCTTAAAAGCTGGCGGATATGGTTGTTGTTAGGCTGGCAAGATATTCACTTACGCTATCGCAGATCTACTTTAGGCCCTTTGTGGATCACACTGAGCATGGCCGCGATGATTTATGCCATAGGGTTTTTATATGGAAAGTTATTTAAAGTCGATTTAAGCGTTTATTATCCTTATCTTGCAACAGGCATGGTAATATGGGCATTGATTTCTGGGCTATTGACCGATGGGGTAGAGGCACTTATCCATTCCAGCGGTTTTATCAAGCAAATTCCTTTACCATACTCAATTTATATTTTTCGTTTATTAACCCATAATTTCTTTTTGTTTTTACACAATCTTATCGCCATCATTCCTATTTTGTGGTTTTTTGATGTCCCTATTACGCCATTTACACTCCTAGTGTTTCTTTGCAATCTTTTTATTCTATTCTTGTGTGGTTTTGTTTACGTTTTACCACTTAGCTTTTTAGGGGCGCGCTTTAGAGATATCAAACCTATTTTGGTCAGCTTCTTACAAATTTTCTTCTTCTTAACACCCATCTTGTGGATGCCTGATATGTTGCCGGAAAGGTTTGCTTATCTTGCGCAGCTTAATCCTTTTTATCAATTTGTGCTTTTATTGCGGGAACCTTTAACCGGAAAAATCCCAGACTTATTTTCCTATGTTTATATAAGCTTGACATTTATTTTGGGCGCTATAATAACATTATTTTCGTTGTATTCTTCGCGACATCGTGTTGCGTTTTGGCTATAAATATGATCATCTCTTTAAAAAATATTCATTTGCATTTCCCAATTTATGGTGCAGATACCCGATCGCTCAAAAAAAAAATCATTCATGTTTCTACGGGAGGAATGATTGAATATTCTCAAAATCAAATTTTTAGTGTGCACGCTTTAAAAAATATTAACCTTGAATTGTATGAGGGGGATAGGGTGGGATTAGTGGGTGCAAATGGTGCGGGCAAGAGTACTTTACTGCGTGTATTAACCGGAATTTATACACCGACAGAAGGTGAACTTGTGGTTAAAGGTAAAGTCTCTGCGTTATTAGACGTGATGTTAGGATTAGAACAAGACTCTTCCGGTTATGAAAATATTACCATTCGCGGTATTTTACAGGGCATGACCTTTAAAGAAATTACCGAGAAGAAAATGGAGATTGCCAAACTCACCGAGCTAGAAGATTATTTATCCATGCCCATTCGCACGTATTCTAGCGGCATGCAATTGCGCTTAGCCTTTGCAATTGCAACCGCGATTAACCCGGAAATTTTAATCTTAGATGAAGTCGTCGGTGCCGGTGATGCGCATTTTATGCAAAAAGCCAAGCAGCGAATTGATGATTTGATTCACGCCTCCAAAGCCGTTATTTTAGCAAGCCATGATAACAATACAATTCAGTCCATTTGCAATAAAGTCTTGGTGTTGCATATGGGAGAAGTTGTTTTTTTTGGAAATACTGAGGAAGGATTAAATTATTATAAAGGGATGAATAATTAATGAAATACTTTTTTTTCTTGACTATCTGCGTGTTTTTGCCTGTTTAAGCGTGCTTATTGGTCATAAATTTCAGAGCCAGTTGTTAGCACTCGTCTTTGATCCATCATTTCAAGCTATTCCGATGCCAATCCTATTGTTTTTTAAACTACTGATTGAAGGCGGCGCTGCAGTGATAGTGTTTTTTTTGATTTCAGGTTATGTGATCACCTATGTATTTTATAGTGACTCAACCGTTGGGTTTTTAATCAAAAGAATTTTTCGGATTTACCCTTTATACATTTTTGCTGTGCTTTTACAATACGGCCTGTTAAAAATGCAAAATCCAGACCACGAAATAATATTACCTCACCTTATAGCGCAACTGCTTTTGCTAGGTGATTTTTTTGATACTCCATACTCGCTTGCAGGTGTGGAATGGACACTTAGAATTGAACTTCTTTTTTATATTTTGATTACCATGATTAAACACTGGATGCCTAAGGGCTTAGATGCACCTTGGTTATTTCCTTTGTTATTTGGGGTGGTGGTTTTGGCTGCAACCCTTCCTCCGTTTCCCAGTGCACCGTATTTATTTAATAATTATACGTTGTTATTTTGTCCTTTCCCGTTATTAGGAAGTGCATTTTATTTGTTTGAAACGCGAAGGGTGAATCTTATGGAGTTTCTTTCTTTTATCATTTTAGTTTTTTTTCTTTTTGGGTATATGAGTCAATACAGCTTAAGTTTACAAAAAGACTCTTTTGTATATTACGGTCTTTTAGGTGTTGGCGTATTTGCCCTTTCGTGGAAATTTAAAGAAAATTTCCCGGCGAATAAACTTATCTTTATATTATCTCCCCTAACTTATGCTATTTATCTTTTCCATAATTGGTTATTAGATTATTTTAAAACATGGAGTGGTTCTATGTGGTCCGAACTTATTTTGTTAATGATATTCTGTTATCTTGCTCATCGATATGTTGAAACGCCTGCCTTTAATTTTGGAAAACGATTGGCAAAAAAAGGCTCGCGGTATCCAGAAGGTGCTAAGGAATAAACTGGATCCCGCGGACAAATCTAATTAACCGCGTTTTCAGCTCGAGGATTATTATCCGCGCCTGCAAAAAACGTATTTTTTTGATAAGCAATGGAGAGATTATTTGACACTCTTTATTTGCCCAAAGAAAAAAAGAAAAACAACC
>CAZPAA010000153.1:0-5292 GCA_964584425.1 uncultured Gammaproteobacteria bacterium
AATCCGTTGCACATATGGAAGATATTGAAGCGGAGATCACAGAATTAATGCGCACCCATCATATCGATACACTGTATTACAATGCCCGTTATGATTTAGCACAGCGCACGCAAGATAAACACATCACTGCGGTGCTTCAACAATCACATTATCAAGTTAAACATTTTACCGATCACTTAATTGCGCCTCCGGGAGAATTATTAACGCCTAAAAATAAACCATTTACTTCACTCGTTGCATTCAAAAAAGCATGGCAAAGTTTTCTGCGTCATGCACAAATTCATTCCTTTGGACACATTGAAAATCAGACCGTCCCACTGATATCCAATGTTGAAACTGCCCTACCCGAATTTGCATCATCTCTAACCGCACCTTTTCGTTTAGAAGAAAAATTTGCACAAGCGCTATTAAAGCGTGAAAGTGAAGATGCGTGGGATCAACTCGATACAAAAACTTATGCAAAACACACGCATCATTTACATATTTTATTCACCCATTTAACCATCGGATTATTATCACCCAGGCAATTTATTGAAATGTTATTACGCGGTGAGCATTTACAAAACAAACAAGAAGTAGATAAATGGCTAAATGCGATGATTGAGCGTGAATTTAATCAGCATATTATGTTTCACTTCCCGCATATTTGTAATGGTCATGATTTTATCCCGCATATGCAATTGCCCTGGCAAAGAGAACCTGCGTTATTAAGAGCGTGGCAAGAAGGGAAAACGGGTTATCCATTAATCGATGCGTCTATGCGCTGCTTAAATCAAACTGGGTTTTTAAACGAAGATTTATTGCAAGCAAATGCATTATTTTTCACTAAAGTATTATTTTTAGATTATCGCTTAGGTGAAGAATATTTTGCGCAAATGCGTATTGATTATGATTTTGCAAGTAATAATGCGCTATGGCAATGGAGCGCATCGACCGGTGCAGAAAGTGTGATCTATGCACGCATTCCACAACCCGCACGTCAAAGTGAAGTATTTGACAGTACGGGTGAATTTATTCGCCAATATTGCCCAGAACTTGCGAAGGTTGATGCAGTGGCGATACATGATCCGCATTACCATGCGCGTGATATAGCTGCACGAGGTGGTTATCCTGAACCTGTTGTAGATTATACGAGCATGCGTAAGAAAACACTCAATCACTTTAAGGTATTAAATAAGAGTTTAAAGTCGAGTGATTTTGCACAGAAGCAGATGGCTTAGTTCTTCATCTGCATCCCCACATCCGCCCTAAAGGGCACCTTCTCCCTTCGGGAGAAGGATCGCACTTGTTATTCCCTGTGGTTAACTAGAAAGATCCTTCTCCCCCTGGGAGAAGGTGCCCGATAGGGCGGATGAGGGGATTAAACCACATACCTACGTATCTCTTCCAACACCGCATCAAATTGATTAAAAATTTCACTATTCCAAAATCGTAATACTTTATATCCCAACTGATTCAAATATTCTGTTCGCTTCATATCATACTCTATTTGCTTACTATGTTGGCCACCATCTATTTCAATAATAAGTTTCTTTTCAATGCATACAAAATCAATCATATAAGGCTCCAATGGAAATTGTCTGCGAAACTTCAAGCCCATAAATCGTCTTGATCTTAGATGGTTCCATAATTTTAATTCTGTTTCTGTTTGATTTTTTCTTAATTTTCTTGCGAAATTGATAGTGTTCATTTTATCTCCACCCCCTCATCCTTCCCTCATCCGCCCTTCGGGCACCTTCTCCCGGGGGGAGAAGGATCTCTCTCATTATTCCCTATGGTTAGCTAGAGAGATCCTTCTCTCTTCGGGGGAAGATGAAACACATCCCCCGATGCTCCCATCCGGCAACACAGCGTTGCATAGGCTTAAGGTTTTTGCGAGTTGTTCATCTGTTACCATCGCCCCCAATAAATTGGCGTTGGTCAAATCCGCGTGGTTTAATAATGCGTCAGTTAAATTGGCATACTGTAGATTCGCACCATTTAGTTTTGCGTAGGTTAAATCGGCATTGCGCAATCTGGCGGATGAGAGATCGGCGCCCGGCCAATCGATATGGTATAACACCGCGCTACTCATACTCGCTTCAAAAAATTGTGGCGCATCAAACACAGTAAAAGAAAAATTAGCCCCATCGATGCCCGCGCCGATAAAAGAAACTTGCGAACCAAAATTCCACATCGTCACTTTTAAATTCGGTAAATCACTGTAAGCAAAATCAGCAAAGGATAAATCATTATCATGTAACATCAGTCCAAGGCCAATGATTTCTCGCGCTTTCACATGGGAAAAATTTAAATGTTCAATACTAGAGCCATAAAAATAAGTCCCATTTAATATCGCGCCTGCATAATTGTCACCCGCTAATATTTCCGGCGATAAATTAAGCTCATTAAAATCACAACCTTCACATTGATGGGTTTGTTTGAATCGCTCGACTTGTTTGGGATCGTAAGCTTGCGCTTCAATTGAATAAAAAAACCAAAGAAAAGCCTGCACAAAAAATTGTTTGTTCATTTTGCATCCTGCATATTAAATTATTATTGCGAAAGATTGTAATGAGATTGAAAATTTAACGCAAGCAAAATAATCATTCACCCTGCACTCCAATCGTTTTTAAGAAATTATTAAATGGACAGCGCTCTGTTAATATATATGTAACCATTTGATTTTTAAAGATTTATGCTACTATAAGTAAAATAAAATATCAGAATAAATTTTTTAAATTTAATTGGAGATTGACACATGCCTCAAACACCTAAAAGAAAGTTTACCAGCACTACTAGCCCAAATATCTCAGAAAATGGTGAAGGGTCCCCATTACATGAACAGGATTCTAACTCACCCAGATCGGCTGCCAAAAGACAAAAAATGACAACTCAGAATGGTAAAGAAAATAATTCTTCTACACATGATGATGTTATTGAAAGCCCTAAGCAAAAAACCAGTGAAACTGTAGTTAAAAGACAGCTATTCCCACTGCTTCATGGACAAGTATCCTTATCCCATTTTACGGTTGATGCGATTGCAACTTTTGAGCAACTGTTAAAAATGCACCTTAGTCCCAGTGAATTCCAGTTTGTTGAAATATGCTACCGAATTTTAGCGCCAAAATTAACCGAGCAAAATCATATTGAAGCACTGGAAAAACTGCAACAATTATTTTCTGGATTTATCAGTCAAAAAGATCAACAAGCTTTCAACCAAGTGTATCAGTATCATCAAAACTCTTTGAAATTTTTGCATTTCAAAGCGCTTGCGGCTAAACCCATTATGAGTAGCGGTCATTATAAAAACATGGCGGATCTGTTCATTACATTAACGTCAATGGAAAGAAAATTTTTTGATGCCAATACCTTAGGTGCACACTACGTTGAATTATTCTCTCATTTGCAAGGAGAACGATACAGAATATCCGAGTTACAAAGCATAGCCAGCACGCATGTCAATGCATTCTCCGATCCGAATATTCAAGAAACATTTTATGCCAATAAATTTAGATTGAATCCGAATGATATTCAAGCATTACTTGAATGCATTAGCATATTAAGCAGTAAAATTCAGAATGAAAATCTTGATGAAAAAATTCAAACTGCTAAAAAAATTCATCAATATATTTCAAACACTGAAGATGCTCTAGGCCGCAAAGAAATAGAAGAAGAGATAGACCTCATTGGAAACGAAGAATTTCATGACGCCTTGTCAATGTTAAAAAATAACTTGAGCGCATCATTTAGCACGATTCCTGCTGCAAACCGTAGTTTAGATGATTGGAAATATATTCATCACAATGAATTGACAGTACAAGATTGGGAAATAATTTTTGATCTGACTTTAAAAGAAATTGAATCCAATCCCAGCCCTGAAAAAATATCAAATTTTATCAAAGATTTTATGAGTTATGGTCATGAAACAGAATCCAGAGATACGATTTGCATGCGATTAATGGCGCTACATCAAACGCAATGTAATCTACATCTTAAAACGATACAAAACAACCATAAAAATCATGACGCCATCCAAGTTAATTCAGCACAGATTAGCAAAAATATGGAAGAATTATCTAAGCTCATCGCAAAAGTTCCCGACTGTTCTGGTGCACTAAAAGCACTATTGAATTCTACCAAAGCGACTTTTGCGACGATGATTATACTTTGCAAAACCTATGCTGAGGCAATGCAAGGTTCGTTAATGACGAATAGTCCACAAAATCCTGCCGCTAATCTTTCTGACACTTCTTCGCAAACCAGTAAAAATAAAAGCGCGAGTCCGAAAAATATGAATCAGGAAGATGTTATCCCAGAAAGTTTACCGTGCACCCCTAAATAGCATAAATGTTGATCTTCGTAGGGACGCAACATGTTGCGTCCAGGTGTTGCGATGAATAACCGAACTCCAGATCCCAAAATTTTTTTTATGGGGATAAATTGATTTATGTTGTTAAAATAAATCAACTCTGGGACGCAACATGTTGCGTCCCTACGAAGATCAACACTGAGGGTGAGCGTCTTAACCTGTTTTCGTAAATTTTGTCGGCGGTCCATTACCATCATTGTGCTTGCTAGTCACCGAAGTTGTAGCGACAGCCGCAGAATGACTGTTGTTATTATTATCCAAAGCTGTAGCGTCATTCCCGGCTGAGGAAGTGACAATAGGTGCCTCGGTTGACGAAGTATTGGCTTTCGCTTTATCCGCCGAAGCCGCTGCTTTTTTTAGTTCCGGATCGTTCAGTGCTGTTTTGTTGGCAAGATCAAATCGTTCCTCTAAATACTTTGTTATATCATCCCCAGGCACTTTTTCAGAATATTTGGGTTTTTTATCTTGCGCCTCTTTATGCTTAGGAAGTGCAAAGAAGGCATATTCAACTTTAAACCCCTCTGTAAGCACATTAATGCTTAAGTACAAAAAATCATCGCCATCGGGTGCTTGATCTTGCAAAGAACAAGGACGAATTAAATAAGTACCCACAGGGTTTTGTCGTAAAACAGATAAACTCTTTGCACGATTAATATTGTAGTAATAAGGAATATTATCCAAATTGTAATTGATAAGAGATTCAGCGTTCTTCATTTTAGTCACCCTTATAAAATTGGTAATTTTTCTATCTTACAAATTTACCAGCCCCAAAGTCAAGGGAAATATTGGGCGCTTTAAGCCAAAAACACCCAGCGCCAAAGCAGTGCACCGATTAGCGCTCCTGCTATCGGGGCTAAAATGGGCACAAAGGCATAAGACCAGTCAGAATCTCGTTTTTGCGGAATGGGTAAAATCGCATGCGCGAGGCGTGGGCCTAAATC
>CAZPAA010000154.1:0-5289 GCA_964584425.1 uncultured Gammaproteobacteria bacterium
TTTTCATCCTTGGTATACCTTTATCCCGATTTTGGCTTTGGGCTTGTTGCCCTGTCTCATGATTTTTTTTCCTGCGAGATGGGTAAATATTTTTTCCACTGATGTTTTAACACTATCTCTAGATGTTGTAACATGGTGGGTTTCAATCAAATTTTGTTTTGTATTATGATCTAAAAATGTAGTTGCCATATTCGTATATCCTTATGCTGAAAGCATCTTACTTTTTTGGATTGTCGAATACAAGCGTTTTATTAATAAATTTTTAATTTTTTTTTATGCGACCCTGTAACAACAACCAGTCTTGTTGTTCCATTAACACAGTTAAATCAAAATGTTCTTGATAAGCGCTGGAAATTTGCGTAAATTGCGTGCTTAAAACACCGGATAAAATAATTTCTCCAGTCGGTTTAAGTAGTGAGATAAACTTTTCCTGTAATGTCAATAAGGGTGTGAGGAAAATATTTGCAAGAAGTAAATCAGCTTGCAGCGCGCCTAAATTTTCTGGCAGACTTAATGATAATTGATTTTGCTGCAAGTGATTTAACTGCGCATTATTTTCACTTGCGATTAATGCTTGGGGATCAATATCGGTTGCATAAACCTTTGTTGCGCCAAGTAAACACGCACTGATGGCTAATATTCCCGATCCACAACCATAATCGATCACCATTTTATTTTTAGGTGGATGTAGGCTTAAATATTTTAAGATCATTTGTGTGGTGGGATGCTCGCCAGTGCCAAATGCAAGTCCTGGATTTAAATGTAAAATCGTTGCATTTTCAATGTTAATTTGATGCCAACTCGGACAGATCCAAAAATCATCGGTGATTTTAATCGGTTTAAATTCTTGTAAATTTTTCTCGATCCAGTTTTCATCGTTAATATATGTGATCTTAATATATTCATCGATACCGTCATTGCGAGCGTAGCGCGGCAATCCAGGTTCCAATGTTAATCCAACTTCTGAACCTGGATTGCTTCGCCTTTCGGCTCGCAATGACGAGGGCTGCGCTCGCAATGACGGGGACAGAGATTGTTTAATGTTCTCAATATCTGTTTTTTCTGGAAACAAAGCGCAAACAATGACTTGATCCCACAGTGGGTGCGTGTGAGGTGCGGGTTCATAAATAGGATCATCATGAGCATCCACCCAGGTCACACTGAGTGCGCCCCATAATTCAAGCTGTTCACTTAAGCTTTCCGTGTGTTCGGCAGAAGTTGTGAATTCGAGCTGAATATAACTCATTTATGCAAAGCTAATTTTTTCTCAAGGTAATGGATATTCGTACCGCCTTGCACAAAATACGCATCATTGAGTAATTCTTGATGCAGTGCAATATTGGTTTGAATGCCTTGTATAATGATTTCACTTAAGGCGTTACGCATTCTGGCAATCGCCATTTCACGCGTGTCACCGTAGGTGATGAGTTTACCGATGAGTGAATCATAATAAGGCGGCACTTGATAGCTGCAATAAATATGCGAATCAAAACGCACACCTAAACCACCGGGGGGGTGAAATAATTCAATTTTGCCGGGACTTGGCACAAATGTTTGCGCATTTTCTGCGTTGATGCGGCATTCGATGGCGTGACCTTTAAAGCGCACTTGATCTTGTGTAATGCTCAAAGGTTTGCCTGCAGCAATTTCAATTTGTAAGCGAACGAGATCAATACCGGTGATCATTTCCGTCACGGGATGTTCTACCTGGATCCGTGTATTCATTTCAATAAAATAAAATTCGCCGTTTTCATATAAAAATTCAAACGTACCGACGCCGCGATAATTCATGTCGATACAGGCTTGCACGCAGCGTCCACCGATGGCTTGACGTTGTTCATCAGTTAAACCGGGCGCGGGGGCTTCTTCCAAAATCTTTTGATGACGGCGTTGCATAGAACAATCACGCTCGCCTAAATGAATCGCATGACCTTGGCCATCGCTTGCGACTTGAATTTCAATATGGCGTGGATTTTGTAAGAACTTTTCCATGTAGACCATATTATTATTGAATGCGGCTTGCGCTTCTTGGCGTGTGAGTGCGATGGCATTGATGAGTGCCGCAGGCGAATGTACGACGCGCATACCGCGACCGCCGCCGCCGCCGGATGCTTTAATAATCACGGGGTAGCCAATTTTTTCTGCAAGCGCTAAATTTCTTTCGTTGTTATTATCGAGTGCGCCATCAGAGCCAGGCACGCACGGTACGCCTGATTTTTTCATCGCTTCAATCGCGCTGACTTTATCGCCCATTAAGCGAATGTTTTCGGCTTTAGGACCGATGAAAATAAAACCACTCGCTTCGACTTGTTCGGCGAAATTGGCATTTTCTGCGAGAAAACCATAACCGGGGTGAATGGCGGTTGCATCAGTGACTTCAGCTGCAGAAATAATGGCAGGCATATTTAAATAACTTTGTGCGGCCGCAGGTGGACCAATGCATACCGATTCATCGGCTAATTTCACATGCATCAGTTCTTTATCGGCGCTAGAGTAAACTGCAACGGTTTGGATCCCCATCTCGTGGCAAGCACGTAAAATACGCAGTGCAATTTCACCGCGATTGGCAATTAAGACTTTGTCTAACATCGTTTCTACTATTCAATGGTAAATAAGGGTTGGTTGTATTCTACCGGCTCAGCATTGTCGACTAAAATCGCCGTGATTTTGCCGGATTTATCCGCTTCAATTTGATTGAACATTTTCATCGCTTCGATGATGCATAATACATCACCTACTTTAACGCTCTGACCCACTTCTACGAAGGCTTTGGCATCGGGGGAGGAGGAGCGATAAAATGTGCCGACCATTGGAGATTTCACGGTGTGGCCGGATAAGGGTTTAGCAGCTGCTGCGGGCGCTGGAGTTTCAGCGGCGGGTGCGCAGCCTGCGGCTCCTGCTTGGGGCGCTGCGGCATAGACCGTGGTTGGGGCAATTGTGGCTGCCCGGCTGATGCGTACGGATTCTTCACCTTCGCGGATTTCAAGTTCTGTACAGGCAGATTGCTCGAGTAATTCAATTAGTTTTTTAACTTTGCGTATGTCCATGATATTCCTGTTTCATGAAAGATAGGCGGTAGTTTAAGTGTTTTTGCTTCAAATTGCTAGTGGGGGTGGAGTTGGTTTATTTAACCATTGTTCTAGGTGGGTGGTGAGATCGTTTGTGGTGATTTCTCCTACTATTTGGAATTCGGGTTGGGGTTGGCCGGTTTTTGAGAAGAATAGTAGGGCTGGGGGGCCGTAGATGTTGTAGTGTTTTAGTAGGGCTTTGTCTTCGGGGGTGTTTTTTGTGACGTCGATTTTTAAGAATTTTGCTTGTTTTAACAGCGCTTGAACTTTTGGATCAGTAAATACCGTATTTTCCATATTTTTGCATGACACACACCAATCTGCATAAAAATCTAAGATAACTGGTTTTTGTTCTTTTGCTGCTTGTTGAATTTGTGTTTCTACTTCTTGTATTGTTTGCACGCTGATGTAATCAAATTTTGGTGTTGTGGAGATTTCTGGTGTTGCGCGCGTGACGAGGCTTAATGCTAATGCGAATAGTAATACGGCAAAGAGGATTTTGATGCCACGTAGCCAAGCGCCTTGTTTGGGGAGTGCGTGCATGCCAAATACTGAAAATAAAATCAGTGGCACGCCCATACCTAAACCTAACATAAATAAAGCACTGCCACCTAAAGCGACATTACCAGATTCTGCAATATAAATCAGTGCGCCAATCAAGGGGGGGGTAACGCAAGGCGATACAACCAACGCAGATAAAACACCCATCATTGCAACGCCAAACACGGTGCCGCCTTTTTGTTTTCGGCTTAAATCATGTAGTTTATTGTTTAAAGCACTGGGTAATTCTAGTGGCGCATCGATCAATAATAATACGGCGAGCACCATTAAAATCGCTGCGCTAAAAATGAATACATAAGTATTTTGCAAATAGCTTTGTAGGCTTGCGCCTAATAATGCCGCGATAATGCCTGCGATTGCAAAGGTTAACGCAACTGCGAGCACATAAATGGAACTTAATTCAAATGCACGCAGGCGGTTTAAATGTTTTTGCCCTAAAATCACGCCAGATAAAATCGGTAACATCGGTAATACACAAGGCGTAAATGCGAGCAATAAACCAAAGCCAAAAAATATGGCCAGCGCTGCCAGAAAATGCCGATGCGCTAAGATGTTACTGGCTGTGAAATGTGAGGATCCATCAACACTCGCGGTTTTAAAATCAAGCGGTAAAATTTTCTCCATAAATGGATAACACACACCCACCGGCGCGCAACCGCGATAGCCGACAATCAGTTCTGCTTGTGCAGGATGTTCAAGCACGGGGATGGTGATCATCGTATTTTGTTCATAAACCGATTGGGTGCCAAAAAAATCATCGGTTTTAATTTCTCCTTGTGGGAGATGAATGTCACCCAGCACTAATTTACGGCTAGGTTCAAAGGTAAATTGCTCGCGATATAAATAGTATCCCGGTGTAATCCGGATATCGAGGGTGATAGATTTATCGTCGATTTCCATCACCTTGATCACAAATGCTTCCTCAGGCGCAAGCAAAGTGGGGGGTGTGCTTTTATCAAAAGGATTATTCGCCTGCACGAAAAAAGGCAGCAGGGTCATGAGGCAGAACAATATAAGAGTGGCTTGTTTTTGCATAATTTTCTATGGGGTAAATCTGAAAGTTTAATCGAAGGCGCGGGAAATGTCATTGTATTTTGTAACCAATTGTTTTTAAATAGTAAATTTATCCATTGGCTAATGAATAAATTTATTCATTAACAATTGAATAAATTTATTCAATGCTCTAAAATAAGCCTATGGACATACAATTCTCCCCCCATAACACGCATTTAGAGAATGCCACTACCTTTGCGCAGACAGATCCGCATTTACGGCGTCTTTATGCCGCAAAATATTTTTACCATGCTTCGATTATTGATGAAATTTCTATGCATGATCCTGGCATCATTATTTTAGGGGGCGGTCGTCAAATCGGGAAAACAACTTTATTGAAGCAATGGATGGAAAAATTATTACAGCAAGGGGTCAATCCAAAAGCCATTTGTTTTTTTTCAGGAGAACTTATTCCTGAATACCGAATATTATACGATTTGATACAAAGACAATTACAAGAAATGCCAGCAAAAGAAATGAAATACTTTATTCTGGACGAAGTCACCTATATTCCGCAATGGGATAAAGCGGTTAAATATTTAGCAGAAAGCGGCGCGCTAGAAAACGTGGTACTGGTGCTGAGTGGCTCAGATTTAATTATTTTGCA